>DATJOU010000181.1:0-2287 GCA_035506775.1 Solirubrobacteraceae bacterium
AGGGAGAGGTAGTGAAGCGTGTCACACCCGAGCTCGGCCGCGATCTCCTCGGTCGTGCGTCCGTGGGCGATCATCTCCTCACGGGAGGACATGTCGATCCCGTAGTGACACGGATGCTTGATGGGGGGTGCGGAGATCCGCATGTGAATCTCCGCCGCGCCGGCGTCGCGGAGCATCTGGACGATCTGACGGGTGGTGTTACCGCGCACGATCGAGTCGTCCACCACCACCAGGCGCTTGCCGGCGATCACCTCGGGAAGGGGGTTGAACTTCAGACGCAGCCCGTGCTTGCGGAGCTCCTGTCCGGGTTGGATGAAGGTGCGGGCGACGTAACGGTTCTTGACGAAGCCGTCGTCCTGCGGGAGTCCGGCGGCCCTGGCGAGACCTCGGGCCGCGGGGTTGCCCGAGTCCGGGACGGGGATCACCACGTCGGCCTCGACGGGCGCCTCCTTCCACAGGATTTCACCCATCCGCCCGCGGGCCACCTGGAGCACCTGGTCGTTCATGCGGGAGTCGGGGCGGGCGAAGTAGATGTACTCGAACACGCAGAAGGCACGGCGGTCGGGGACCGGCGTCGAGCGGCTCGTGAGCCCCTCCTCGCTGAGCGTCACCACCTCCCCCGGCTCGACCTCTCTCAGATAGCTGGCTCCGATGATGTCGAAGGCGCACGACTCGCTGGCCACGCAGTAGCGGACCGACCCTCCCTCTCCGGGGAGCGTGCCGATCACGAGCGGACGCAGGCCGAGGGGGTCGCGGAAGGCGACCACGCGGTCCTTGGTCATGACGACGATCGAGAAGGCTCCCCGGAGACGGGGAAGGACCTCGGCGATGGCGTCCTCGACCTGCTCGGCGGGGTGGGTGGCGATCATCGCCGCCACGATCTCCGAGTCGGAGCTTGAGCTGAAGCTGACCCCGTTCTCGAGCAGCTCGTCGTGGAGCTCGAGGGCGTTGATGAGGTTGCCGTTGTGGGCCAGGGCGAGCTCTCGGCGAGAGCCGTTGGTGCCCTCCGAGCGCTGCACCGGCTGGGAGTTCTCCCACGCGTTGGAGCCGGTGGTGGAGTAGCGGACGTGGCCGATCGCGAGGTCTCCGGCAAGCGTGCGCAGGTCGTTCTCGCTGAACACCTGGCTGACGAGGCCGAGCTCGCGGCGGGTGATGATGTTCCCGCCGCGATCCGCCGCGGCGATTCCCGCCGACTCCTGCCCCCGGTGCTGAAGCGCGTATAGGGCGAAGTAGGAGAGCCTCGACACCTCGTGACCGGGCGCGTACAGGCCGAACACTCCGCACTCGTCGCGCGGTCCCTCACGCATACGACCTAAAGCTAGCATCAAGGGAACAGCTCCCCGAGGCGCTCGGAGGCGCTCCGGAGCTGATCCAGCTTCACGCTCAACAGCTCCCTGGCGGCTCCCGGATCGCCGTCCACGGTCACGACCCGCAGCTCCTCCCCCCCGACCGATCCGATCACACGGGCGCCGGCCTGCTCGACCAGCCGGTCGATCGCCTGCGAGGGCCCGCTCACCAGAAAGCCCCCGGGGCCCTCGCCGAAGAGGGCAGTGAGCGGGTCCTCGGGGGCCGCCACCGTCACATCCGCCCCGATCCCTCCCGCGAGGCAGCACTCGGCCAGCGCGACCGCCAGGCCCCCCTCGGCGATGTCGTGGGCGCTCGCGACGAGCCTCTCGCGGACGGCGTCCCGGACGGCCTGCTGGGCGGAGCGGACGGCTTCGAGGTCGAACGGGGGCAGCTGATCCGGGAGCGGGCGGCCGTGGAGCTTGTCCAGCTCCGACGCTGCGAGCGACGGGGCGAAGGGACCCAGCAGCGCGATCGCGTCCCCCTCCCGCTGGAAGCCCAGCCGGCCGGCGAGGGATGCATCGGGGAGCAGCCCGACCATCCCGATCACGGGGGTCGGGTAGATGGGTCCGCTCGGACCCTCGTTGTAGAGCGAGACGTTGCCCCCCACGATCGGCGCGCGGAGCGCCCGGCAGGCGTCGCCCAGCCCCCTCACGGCCTCGGTGAGCTGCCAGGCGATGTGCTCCTTCTCGGGGTTGCCGAAGTTGAGGTTGTTGGTGGTCCCCAGCGGCTCGGCCCCGGTGCAGGCGAGGTTCCCGGCGCACTCCAGGACCGCCTCCACCGCCCCCCGGTAGGGGTCGGCCGCCACGCGGCGGCCGTTGCAGTCGATGCTGACGGCCAGGGCGGACCCGTCGGGGAGCGCCAGCACGGCCGCGTCGGCCTCGCCCGGACGGCGGACCGTGCGTGACTGGACGATCGAGTCGTACTGCTCGAACAATGGGCG
>DATJOU010000182.1:0-5407 GCA_035506775.1 Solirubrobacteraceae bacterium
GAACGGGCGACCCCCTCGGTGTAAGCGAGGTGCTCTGACCAGCTGAGCTACGCGCCCCGGCGGGGCTAAGGCTAGAAGCTTCTACCGTCCCGGCCGTCATTCGTTCCGCGCGACGCCCGCCGCGCTGCGTAGCTTGGGAGCCGCGATGCGAGCCCGCCGCCACCTCACCCTCCCCCGGCTGCTGCTGTATCTCGCGGGGGCGGTGGTGGTGGTGCTGGTGCTGGCCCAGCTGCTGCTGCCCCGCATCGCCGAGAGCCGGATCCGCTCCCGCCTGGATCCCTATGGCGAGGTCCACAGCGTCCACGTGAGCGCCTGGCCCGCGATCGAGTTGTTGTGGGGAGACGCCGACTCGGCCGCGGTGAAGGCCGGCGCGTTGGCTCTCAGCACGGCCAGGGCGGCGTCGCTGCTGCACGAAGCCAAGGGCTTCTCGGAGGTCTCGGTGACCGCCTCGAGCGTGCGGCTGGGCAAGCTCCAGCTCACCGACGCCACGCTGCACAAGCACGGAGGCCGGCTCACCGGGTCAGCGATGGTGAGCGGGGCCGCGGTGAAGGCGGCGCTCCCGGCCGGGGTCACGCTGAAGCTGCTCGGGAGCGAGGGCGGGAAGGTCAGCGTGCAGGCGACGGGCGCCCTGTTCGGGGTGGGCGCCACGCTGGGCGCGATCGCGGAAGCCAGCGACGGGAAGATCGTCGTGCACCCCTCCGGACCGCTCCTGGGAGGGGTGAGGCTGACGCTCTACTCTGATCCACGCGTATCCGTGCTGGGCGTGTCCGCACGGGCCGTGCAGAGCGACCCGCCGATCTACCGGGTGGGTCTCACGGCGCGGCTGCGGTGAGCGCTCGGCTCAGGCGGCGGCGGGGACGCCGGTCACGTCCCTGACGACCGCCCGTGGCCCGACGATCATCGGCAGGCCCTCCTTCGGGCTGATCGTCGGCATCTGGCGGATCGTGAGGGTGAAGTCGGCGGGCACCGAGAGCGTGACCCTGTCGAGCAGCATCGTCGCGATGGACCGCACCTCGAGCTGGCCGAAGCGCATCCCGATGCACGTCCTCGAGCCTCCTCCGAAGGGGACGTATGCGCCCTTCGCCATCGCCGCCTTGGCCTCGGCGGTGAACCGCTGGGGGCGGAAGGCCTCCGGTTCGGGGAACACGTCGGGAAGGTGGTGGGAGGCCCACGAGCTGTAGTTGACGAACGCCCGGGCGGGGACCCGGTGGCCTTCGAACTCGAACTCCGCCACCGCGCGGCGAGGACCCACCCACGCGGGCGGGTACTTGCGCAGCGTCTCGTCGAGCACCATCTCCAGCTCGGGCAGCTCCCCGCCGACCATCTGGGCGATGCTCGGGCGTCCACCGGCCAGCAACCGGTCCTGCTCGGCCACCAGTCGCTCGCGGATCTGCGGCTGCAGCGCGAGCTCGTAGAACATGAAGGACACCGTCGAGGTGGTCGTGTCGTGGCCGGCAAACAGGAGCGTCATCACCTCGTCGCGGATCTGGACGTCGCTGAGGGAGTTGCCGTCCTCGTCGTGAGCGTCGAGCAGCAGGCTGAGGATGTCGTTGCCCCGCCGCCCGTCGCGGCGGCGTGAGGCGATCTCCCCGTAGATCATCACGTCCAGCCTGCGGGCGGCCCGTTGCATGCGGCCCCAGGGGCTGCGCCGGTCGCGACGGACGCGCAGCATGTACTCGCTGGCGTAGAAGGCGAGTGCCTCCTCGAACAGCGCGGCGGCGTCGATCGAGCGGGCGGTGTCCCCGTCTGGGTCCACCCCGAACAGGGCCCTCATCGCGACCCTCATCGCCAGGTGCCTGGTCCACGTGTAGAGGTCCACGGTGGCCCCCGGGACGAGCTCATCGACGGCGCGTTGGGTCTCCTCGAAGACCGTCGAGACCGACGCCTCGAGCTGCTCGCGGTGGAAGGCCGGGAGCATGATCTTGCGGGAGCTGCGGTGGAAGTCCCCGTCGATCGTCAGCAGTCCGTCGCCCATCAGGCCGATCAGGTCGCGGAAGTGGCCGTCCCGCCAGGTGAAGTTGGAGGCGTGGGAGACCAGCAGGTAATGGTTGGCGGCCGGCCCGAGCATGAACACCACGTTGCTGTGGAACAGGCGGACGGTGAAGATCGGGCCGTACCGCTCGTAGCACTCGAGCAGGATCTCGAGCGGCTCGTCGGCGAACCGTTTGGTGCGCGACAGCGAAACCCGCGTCGCGCCCGGCGGGAAGGGGGTCGATGCCCGGCGCTCGTCCCGGAGGTCTTCGATCAGCACCTTCAGCGGGTTGACGTCGACCATCGGCGGGGGACCCTGAAGCGACGGCATCGCCCCACACCCTAGAGGAGAAACTGGCCGGCTGGCCAGTCCGCCAGCCCCGGCTCCGGCCCCGGGCGCCTCCGACGCCGTCGACGAACGCTTGGCGAACGCTTGGCATACTGGTGGGGCGGTAGGCCGCCGAGGTGTCGCCACGTGACCCCGGGGGCGTAGCTCAGCCGGTTAGAGCGCTGCCCTGTCACGGCAGAGGTCGCGGGTTCGAGTCCCGTCGCTCCCGCTTTCGTCACCGAACTCTCCCGACTGGGATTGAGCGGTGCCAATCCCCTGAAACGACGGCGTGCTCCTCGGGCGGTCCGTGGGGTCATCTCCACCTTAGGGAATCCGCGTCGGGCCCGGGCCCGGGCCCGCACCTGGCGAGACCTCACCACGGTTCGTCCGATGACGCAGCGACCGTATGCTCCGGGGCGTCGACCCGGGCACGACGCCTGCGGCGGCGCCGAATGATGAGCGCCGCGGCCACCGCGACCGCGCTCGCGGCGAACACCCCGAGGATCACGAGCGGCAGCCAGTCTTCTTCCGGTACCCACACCAGTTCGCCGTGGATCGCTGCGGGCTGCGCCCCGACCCTGATCGGCACCGTCCAGTCGAAGACCTTGGTGCGCTTGGAGCGGTCCTTGACCTGCGGTGGGATCCCCTGGAGCATCCAGTGAATGCGGTGGTCGTGCCATTCCAGGCGGCCGCCGGCGCCCACCACCGTCCAGTGCGGTTTGGCGGTGGGGGAGGCGGACGGCGGTACGGTGATGAGGCCGAAGAAGTCCTGGTTGAGGTAGTAGGCGGGGGAGTTGGAGTTCAGCTCGGCGGTGCCATTCGCGAGTACCCGTGCGTATGGTTCGCGCTGGTACCCGTAGACGGTCACGGTCTGGCCCGTGTGGTTGGTCAGGAGCAGGCGGTCCGCGTACTGGATCACCTTGACCTGAAGTCCCGGCTGGGCCGGATTCACCGCGGTGACGGTAGAGCGATAGTCGTATCTGTTGCCTTCGGTGTTGATCGGGTTCTGTCGCTCTCGCAGTGCCGCGCTCGGGCTGCTCTCGGCGGCGGCGGCGACGGCGGGAACGAGGGCGGCGGGAGTCGCCACCGCGACCGCCAGTGTCAGCAGGACCTGTGGCACGCACCCGCGACGCGGGACGGGTCTACCGATCTGCGATGTGACGGCTGAGACGCGAGCGGGCACCACCGCCCGAACCGTAGCCCGATGGACTCCGGGGAGCACTTGCGTTGGGGAGACCGCGGCTCAGACGCGCGAGTTCAGCGGCGTTGGATGGGATGTGGCATCGTGACCCCCGTGACGCTGGGTCTCCTCTTCCGCTGGGGGCAAGGCAAACACGGGTGCGGCTGGCGCTCGCCGCACACTTCCTCGCCGACCGTGTCGGCGGTCAGCCCGAAGACCACGTTCCAAGCTGCCGACACGAGGAGCTGGTAGGCCATGCAAGGCATGAGCACGGGGCTCGAAGCCAACGACCCGACGGTCGTCTCGGCCTTCCATCGTGCCCTCGTCAACCAGGGTTCGTTGATCCTCGTGATCCTCGGGCTTGCGGGACTCGCCTGGGTCTTGCTGCGCGCCCTCCGGCTCTCACAGCCGGCCGACTCGGAGGCGGATCCTCCGGCGGGGTCGCGACAGCTCGCCTTCCCAGAGTCCGCTGCACGGCGACTTCTCAGGATCTCATTCGGCCTGCTGTGGATCTTCGACGGGCTCCTACAGAGCCAACCGAAGATGCCGCTCGGCGTGGGGCCGGACGTGATCCGGCCGCTGGCGGCGAGCTCCCCGACCTGGGTACAGCACCTGGACAACGCGCTGGTGACGGTCTGGAGCTACCACCCGGTCTCGGCCGCGGCCGCCGTCGTCTGGATCCAGATCGGGCTGGGGGTGTGGCTGCTGGCGGCGCCGCGTGGGAACTGGTCGCGACTCGCGGGGCTCGCGAGCGTCTTCTGGGGGCTGAGCGTGTGGATCTTCGGCGAGGCCTTCGGTGGGATCTTCGCTCCGGGACTGACCTGGCTCTTCGGCGCGCCCGGAGCGGCGGTGTTCTACTGCGTTGCCGGCTGTCTGATCGCGCTTCCGGAATCCGTCTGGACCACACCGCGAACCGGCCGCATCGTGCTCCGCGGCTTTGGCCTGTTCTTCGTTGGGATGGCCGTACTGCAGGCGTGGCCAGGACGGGGCTTCTGGCAGGGCGAGCTCAAGCCGGGCGTCACGTCCGGGACGCTCACGTTGATGGTCAAAGAAATGTCCCAGACGCCGCAGCCGCATGTGTTCGCGTCGCTGCTCTCGAGTTTCGACGGGTTCATCGCCGCGCACGGCTGGGAGGTCAACCTGTTCGTCGTCACCGCCCTCACGGCGATCGGCGCGGCGTTCCTCACCGCCCGGCCTTCGATCGTTCGTTGGGGAGTCTTCGCCGGCTGTGCCCTTTGCCTCGCCGACTGGGTGTTGATCGAGGACTTCGGCTTCTTCGGCGGTGTCGGCACGGACCCGAACAGCATGATCCCCATGGCCCTGGTGTTCGTCGCTGGCTACGTGGCGCTGACGCGTATGCCGGTGCCGGTGAGCGAGCTCGACGCGCGCGTCCCGTCCCGCGCCACCGGACCCCGGACCTGGCCGAAGCGCCTATTGGGGGAACCGGGATATGCGTTTCGCTCGCTCGCCGCGCTCGGCGCGCTCGCCATAACGCTGGTCGGAGCTGTGCCGTTGGCCGTGGCCGCGACCGAGCCCCACGCCTCCCCGATCATCGCCGAAGCCGTCGACGGGACCTCAAACGCGGTCGATCTTCCTGCGAGCGCCTTCACGCTGACCGACCAGCACGACCAGCCCGTATCACTCGCTGCTCTTCGCGGCAGGACGATCGCCCTCACCTTCCTCGACGACGTGTGCACCTCGGACTGCCCGGTCATCGCTCAGGAGTTCCGGCTCGCCGACACCATGCTCGGCGCCGAAGCCCGCCAGGTCGAGCTCGTCGCGGTCGACGCCAATCCGCGTTACATCGCTCCCGACTATCTGGCCGCGTTCGATCGCCAGGAGGGCCTCGAAGCGATACCGAATTGGCTGTATCTCACCGGCTCGCTCGCGCAGCTGACGCGGGTCTGGAGTGCCTATGGGGCCCAGGT
>DATJOU010000183.1:0-12879 GCA_035506775.1 Solirubrobacteraceae bacterium
TTTGTCGTCTTTGTCGTCGTCTCCCATAGCGACGGCCCGGAGTCTATCCCCGGCAGGCAAAGCGATGCCATCAACGTCCACCTCCAAACTGATGCACTACCGGTGCAGCGCCTCGCTATATTTCGTGAAGTAATGGCGGCGGAGAGGCTCAGGAACCGGCCGTGCGGGGGGCGTTACGGCGACATCGTGCAGGCGATCGGGAACACCCCCCTGGTCGAGCTCCCACGCCTGTCGCCGAAGCCCGGGGTTCGCATCTGGGCCAAGCTCGAGTCGAGCAACCCCACCGGCTCGGTCAAGGACCGGGTGGCACGCTCGCTGATCGAGGACGCCGAGGAGAAAGGCGCGATCTCCCCCGGTCAGACGATCCTCGAACCCACCTCCGGCAACACCGGCATCTCCCTGGCGATGATCTGCTCCCGCAAGGGCTACCGGCTGAAGGTCGTGATGCCCGAGAACGTGACCCCGGAGCGCACCCAGCTGCTGCGGATGTACGGCGCCGAGATCGTCTACTCCGAGGGCGAGCTGGGTTCCAACGGGGCCGTCGCCAAGGCCCTGGAGATGGCCGCCGAGGACCCCTCCTGCTACATGCCCTACCAGTACGGCAACAACGCCAACCCCGCCGCCCACTACAACGGCACCGCGGTGGAGATCCTCGAAGAGCTCGACGAGGTCAGCGCGTTCGTGGCCGGTCTCGGGACGGGGGGCACGCTGATGGGGAACGGGCGGCGCCTGAAGGAGACCTTCGGGGACGCCGTCAAGATCGTCGCCGCCGAGCCGATGCAGGGCGAGCCCGTCCAGGGGCTGCGCTCGCTGGAGGACGGGTTCATCCCGCCGATCATCGACATCTCGCTGCTGGATCGCAAGATCTTCGTCACCAACCGCGACGCGATCGTGTGGACGCGGCGCCTGCTCGACGAGGAGGGGGTCTTCGCCGGCGTCTCCAGCGGAGCCATCGCGAGCATCGCCGTGCGCATCGCCGGAGAGCTGGACGAGGGCAACGTCGTGTTCGTGGTCGCCGACGACGGCTGGAAGTACCTCTCCAGCGGCGTCTACACGCTCCCGGTGGAGGAGGTCGAGAACCTCGAGTCCACCGTCTGGTGGTAGCAGCCCCGGGCTGACGGCGGAGCGGCGCCGATGGTCATTTCCCGGGCGATGCTGGACGACGTCGTCGCTCACGCGCGTGAGGAGTACGACGCTGAGTGCTGCGGCATGATCGCCTACGGTACCCCCGCCGACGGCCTGCCGGCGCAGGCCACCTCGGTGCACCGCGCCCGCAACATCTTCGCCTCCCGCAAGCGCTTCGAGATCGACGGCAAGGAGCTGCTCCACACGATCGAGGAGTTCGAGTCCAGCGGCTGGGACCTCGGGGCCATCTACCACTCCCACACCCACACCGACCCCTACCCGTCGCAGACCGACATCAACTTCGCCGCCAACTGGCCGGGGCTGGAGTGGGTGATCGTGGGCCTCGCCGGCGAGGAGCCGAACGTGCGCTGCTACCTGATCGAGGACGCGGAGGTCCGCGAGGTCGAGCTGCAGGTGACTTGATGTCGTGGGAGATCGAGTGCCCGCGCTGCCTGCTTCCCCACAAAGAGGTCGAGCGGTTCTGCAAATCGTGCGGGATGCCGCTCGTGCACCCCGAACGCGGCGAGCACGACGCCGGCCCCAGCGCCCGCAGGGTGCGAAAGGTCAACCCCCGCTACACCGAAGGGCGCCCGGTCAAGGTCGCCCGTGCCGCCAACCTGGTGCAGGCCGAGCTGATCGCCGGGATCCTGCTCGAAGAGGGGATCCCGTGCATGCTCTCCTCGCCGATCGTGGCCGTGTATGCCCCCGTCGTCGGCGCCCGCGACGTGCTGGTCCCCGAATCGGCCCTCGAGGCCGCCCGCGAGGCGCTCGCCTTCAGTGCCGAGCAGGCCAGGGCCGCCCGCGAGGGGGCGCCGGGGGCCGAGCCGGCGGGCTAGACCAGGACCGGCTGGCCGGCGTCGCTGGTGATCGCCCGGATCTCCTCGGAGGCGCGCTCGAACTCGGCGTCGGAGAGGACCGGGGTGCCCTCGAAGGGCAGTTCGCGCTGCAGCTCGATCCAGGCGCTGGGACCCGAGTACTCGTCCTTGACCTTCACGGTCACGGGACGGGGGATGCGGTAGGTCCGCAGCAGCAGCACGTGCAGCGGCTGGCGTCCCCGCCAGCGCAGGCGCTTCTCGGCGTAGTCGGTGCTCCACACGTAGAAGGGGGAGAGGGCGTCCACGCAGCGGGGGTCCTGCACGGTGAAGTGGCCGCTGACCTCGGCCCAGGCCCGGATCCTGACGCGGTCCGGCTGCTGCAGGGGAGTGCCGGAGACGAACGTGTGCAGGGGCGGCTCGCCGTCGCTCCAGACGCCCTCCTCGAGCGCCCGCCGCAGCTCGGGCTGGTGGGACTCGCGCACGAGGTCCCCCGGCTGGTCCTCGAAAGTCGGGTACAGGAAGAACCGTTGATGGGGCAGGCGGAATGGTTTACCGGTCTGCGGCAGCACGCCCTTCCGGAGGGTCACGAGCTGCTCCCCTTCGGCCAGCGCACGGACCGTCACGGCCCACTCTCTGAAAGCGATTGGCATGGCTATATGGCTGTGGATACTGAGGGACGACCAGGGACCTATCGGGCGTCGCCTCCGCGCAAGAGGCCGCACCCGTTACTGAGTCGTAAAGATACGAAACCTCAGCGAAAATCCCAAATCGCCTGCAAAGCGGCGCAATTTTGCGCCCAGAACGAGCGCAAAGTGAAACTGCTTACTTCAGGGTCCTGCCGGCCAGTCCCTCGACGGCCTCGATCAGCGCCGCGTAGTCGTCCTCGCCGTGGCCCCGGCCCACCGTGGCGGTCAGCACGTCGCGGGCCCGGCCGGCCGCTCCGAACGGCACGCCCGCCTGCTGGGCCTCCTCCAGACACAGGCGCACGTCCTTGAGCATGTGCTCGGTCTTGAACAGCGTCGTGTAGTCGTGCTCACGCATCGGCCGGCCCTTCAGCTCGAGCTGCACGGAGGCCCCGGAGCCCGCCATCACGACTTCGGTGAGCGCGTCGAGGTCGATCCCGGCGGCCTGTCCCAGCAGTAGCGCCTCGGCCACCGCGACCGCGTTGGCGGCCCCCAGCGAGTTGTTGATCACCTTCAGCGTCTGCCCGTGGCCGAGCCCGCCGACGTGCACCACCAGCCGGCCCATCGTCTCCAGCAGCGGCCGGGCCCGCTCGAACGCCGCGGCCTCGCCCCCCACCATGATCGTGAGTGTCCCGTCCTCGGCTCTCGGTGAGGAGCCGGTGACAGGGGCGTCGATCAGCTCCACCCCGCCCCGTGCCAGCGCCGCGCCCACCGCCCGCGCGTCCTCGGAGCCGATCGTGGACATGTCCACGCACAGCAGCCCCTCGCCGGCCCCGCTGAGCACCCCCTGCTCGCCCGTCAGCACCGATGCCACCTGCTCGCCGTCCACGACCATGCTGACGACGATGTCGCTGCGCGCGGCCACCTCGGCCGGGGTCGCGCAGGCGTCCGCTCCGTGCTCGCCGGCCCAGCGCTCGGCCTTGCCGGGGGTGTGGGTCCAGACCGTCAGGGGGTAGCCGGCGGCGGCCACGTTGGCGGCCATCCGCGAGCCCATGATCCCCAGTCCGAGGAAGCCGATCCGCTCAGCGGGCACGGCCGAATCCTCCCCCACCGGGGGTTTCGATGCGTATCCGCCCACCGGCCGCGAGGGTGCCGGTGGCCTTCCCCTGCAGCGGCTCGCCGTCCAGCAGGTCGCGGCCCGGGGCTCCGGCGCCCCCGCCGTCGGCCCCGGCGGGCGCGTGGCGGCGGCGCTCGGCGATCAGCGAGTAGCTCATCCCGGTCAGCGCCTGCAGCTCGCGGACCACGCCGTCGCCGCCCCGGTGGCGCCCCTCGCCGCCCGACCCGCGGCGTACGGCGTAGGCCAGCACCCGTAGCGGGAACTCCCGCTCGAGCGCCTCGACCGGGGTGTTGAGCGTGTTGCTCATCGCCACGTGCACGCCGCTCGGGCCGTCGCCGTCCGCGCACGCCCCCTGGCCGCCGCCGAGCGTCTCGTAGTAGGAGAACGACTCGTTGCCCAGCGTCAGGTTGTTCATCGTGCCCTGCCCCTGGGCACGTCCGAAGGCGCTCAGCACCAGGTCGGCCACCCGCGAGGAGGTCTCCACGTTGCCCGCCGCCACGGCCGCTCCCGGACCGGCGTTGAGCAGCGACCCCGGGGGCACCGTCAGCCGCAGCGGCCGGTAGGCGCCGGCCGTCGGGGGCACGTCGGGGTCGGTCAGCACGCGCAGGGCGAACAGGCAGGCCGAACGGGTCACCGCCAGCGGGCAGTTGAGGTTGCCGTCGTGCTGCCCGGCGCTGCCGCTGAAGTCGAGGGTCACGCATTCGCCCCTCACCTCGGCTCGTAGCCTCAGGGCCAGGTCCTCCGAGGCGCCCTCGAGCACGTCGCTGGCCTCGCGGACGCCGTCGGGGAGCGCGGCGATGCAGGCGCGGGTCCGCCGCTCGCAGTAGTCGAGCACGGCGTCGGTGGCCTCACGCAGGCCGTCGTGTCCGAGCAGCTCCGCCAGCACCGACAGGCGGGCACAGCCGACACGGTTGGCGGCCAGCTGGGCGCGCAGGTCGGCGCGCCGCTCCTGCGGCTGGCGCATCGCGGCGGTCAGCCGCGCCAGCGAGTCCTCGTCCAGGACCTGGGGGGAGATCACGACCCCCTCCTCCTGCAGCGTGCGACTGTCGGCCGGCATCGAGCCGGGCAGCCGCCCCCCGACGTCGGCGTGGTGGGCACGGCTGACGGCGAATCCGACCAGCGCCGCTCCGTGGAAGGCGGGAGTGACGACGGTGATGTCGGGCAGGTGGGTGCCGCCCGCGAAGGGGTCGTTGAGGATCCACGAGACCCCGTCCTGGCGGCGGGCCTCGTCGATCACCGCTTCCAGCGCCGCCGGCATCGCTCCCAGGTGCACGGGGATCGCCTCGCCCTGCATGACCATCTGCCCGTCACCGTCGAACAGCGCCGTGGAGGCGTCGCGGCGCTCCTTGATGTTCGACGAGTGGGCCGAGCGCACCAGCACGCCCGCCATCTCCTCGCACGCCGCCCGCAGGGCGCCGGTCGCGAGCTGCAGTTCGATGGCGTCGATCAAGGCAGGTCCCCCTCGCCCGACGGGCCCTCCCGCTCCAGCAGCACGCTGCCGTGGCGGTCGACCTCGCCGTGCCACCCGGCCGGCACCAGCAGCGTGGCCTCGGGCAGGGCCCACAGCGCCGGGCCCCCGATCGCGCTCCCCGGCGCGGGCTCTCCGCGGAACACCTGGGCGCGCACGGGCCGGCCCCCGAGCACGATCTCGCGCGTGTCGGCGGACGGCGGCGTGGCTGCGGTGGAGGCGGCCGGCTCCAGCGGCGGCGCCCCGCCCCACACCGAGATCCGCATCGTGACCAGCTCCAGCTCCCCCGACGGGTCGCTGTACCCATAGCGGCGCTCGTGCTCAGCCGCGAACGCCTCCCGCAGCTCCTCGGGTCCCATCGGGGGGCCGGTTCCGTCCAGCTCCTCGTCGACGGCCAGCTCGAAGGACTGCCCCCGGTAGCGCAGCTCGTGGCGCACCCGGGCCCGCACCGTGTCCTCGCCGAGGGCCTCACGCGCACGTCCCAGCAGCGCCCGGCGCTCCTCCTCCAGGCGTGCGGGGCTGAGCTCGGCTCCGCGCAGCAGCACGCTGCGGGCGCGGTCTACACGGGGCGGGGCGGCCGCCAGGCCGAGCGCCGACAGCACCCCGGAGGCCCGCGGGCACAACAGGCGCGAGATCCCGAGCTGTTCGGCCAGCGAGGCGGCGTGCAGCGGGCCGGCCCCTCCGAACGGGAGCAGCACCAGCCCGCGGGGGTCGACACCGCGCTCGATCGTGACCAGCCGCAGGGCCCCGAGCATTTCCGCCTCGGCCACCCGCACGATCCCCTCGGCCAGCTCCAGTGGCGGCAGGCCGAGCTCGGCGGCCAGCGCCGCCACGGCCTCCTCGGCGGCCCTCCGGGAGAGGCTGATGCCACCCGCCAGGGGGGCGTCCGGGAGCAGCCGCCCCAGCAGCAGGTTGGCGTCGGTCACCGTCGGCAGCCGTCCGCCGAGGCCGTAGCAGGCGGGCCCCGGGACCGCCCCGGCGGAGGCGGGGCCGACCCGCAGCGCCCCGCCCGGGTCGCGCCACGCGATCGACCCCCCGCCGGCTCCGACGGTGTGGATGTCGAGCGCCGGCAGGGCCAGCGGGCGACCCCCGATCAGCCGTTCGGCGGTCTCGCCGACGTCCCCGCCGGAGATCAGGCACACGTCGCACGAGGTCCCGCCCATGTCCAGGCAGAGCACGTCCCGCTCCCCGGCCAGCTCGGCCAGCAGCGAGGCCCCCCCGACCCCTCCGGCGGGACCGGACAGGACCGTCAGGGCGGCATGGTCCCCGGCCCGGCGGGAGTCGGTCAGTCCCCCCGAGGACTGCATGATCCGGGGCTCGGGGAGCCCCTCCCGACCGGCCTCGTGGGAGAGCCGTCCGAGGTAGGAGGACAGCAGCGGCGAGAGCGAGGCGTCGAGGGCGGTGGTCGCGGTGCGCTCGTACTCGCGGAAGGTGCCCACCAGCTCGCTCGAGAGCGACAGCGCCACCCCGGGGAGCAGCGTGCGGATCTGGTCACCCAGCAGCTGCTCGTGGGCCGGGTCCGCATAGGAATGCAGCAGGCACACCGCCACCGCCTCGGGCTCGAGCCCCGCGAGCACGCCCGCCAGGCCACGTGCGTGGCCGGGGTCGAGCGCCTGCAGGACGCCCTCCGGGGCGATCCGCTCGCGGGCCCCGAGGCGCAGCCCGGGCTCCACCAACGGAGGGGGAGCCGCCTCGCAGAGCCGGTACAGGTGGGGTCGGTTCTGGCGCCCGAGCTCGATCACGTCCTCGAAGCCGGCCGTCGCGATCAGCGCCGTGCGGGCGGTGTTGCCCTCCAGCAGCGCGTTGGTCGCCACCGTCATCCCGTGGGCGAAGCGCTCGACCTCTCCGGGTTCGGCCCCGGCGGCGGCGAGTACGAGGCCTATCGCCTCGAGCACGCCCTCCGACTGCACGGAGGGCGTGGTGGGGACCTTCGCCGTGAACGGCCCGCGGTCCCCCGCCACGAGGACCGCGTCGGTGAAGGTGCCCCCGACATCCACGCCCAGTAGCACCGGGCGTGAGGGTACGTCAGGCGGCCAGCGGTTCGCGGTCCTCCGTGTCGGCCAGGTGCTGGTGGGACGGGCAGTAGCCGTTGTGGGGCAGCGGCGCACGCTGGCAGGCCGAGCCTTTGCGTGTGGTGGCGCGGCACGCCGGCGGTTCCCCACCCACGGCGGCGTAGCCCTCTGCCGGATGTTCGAGCAGGAACTGCTGGGCGAACGTCAGGTACCGCGTGACGACGTTCAGCACGTAGGCCTGGTCGGACATCGAGAAATAGCTGCGGATGTCACAGAACAGCGTCCTCGCCGGGTGGGCGAAGTAGTGCGGTTCCGTGGCAAGCCGCGTGATGACCGCCTCGCAGGCACTCAGGACCGCCGTCTGGCGGCGACCCGGCGAGACGCTGGTGGGCGGTTCGATGATCCGGGGAGAAAGCTCCCTGTAGATCGCGCGACTGAATTGATACATGGTGTGTTTTGGACTCCTACCCTCTCGTCTTCAAACGAGATCCGTGGTTCAGGAGCACACCCGCCTGTGTTTCTTGAGACTCCCGTGCGGCCATAGACCTTTCCCGCCCTGAAACACGACCGAAACCGAAAAGGAGCGCTCACTCCCAGGTCTCCCAGGAAAGCTCCCCGGAGCCGTCCAGAACCACGTGCCGGCGGTCCATCGAGGGGTCGAGATCGGGGTGGTCGGAGCGCAGGTGGGCGCCTCTGGACTCGGTCCGCGCGAGCCCGCAGCGGGCGATCGAACGCACCAGCGGGTGCCCACTCGCCAGCAGCCCCTCGAGGCCCTCTGCGTCGCGCACGATCCCGGCTCGCTCCCACAGCGCCAGCCTGACGTCACGGGTCGCCGACGGCGGCGCTGGGAGCCCCCGCAGGCGCTCCTCCTCGCCCGGCTGGGGCGACGGCGGGGTGGCCGCGGCGTCGGCGAGGGCCGCGTCCACGGCCCGGGAGGCGAACACGAAGCACTCGCTGAGCGAGTTGGAGGCCAGCCGGTTGGCCCCGTGCAGGCCGGTGCAGGAGGCCTCTCCGACCGCGTACAGGCCCGGCACGCTCGAGCGGGAGTCGAGGTCGGCGACGATCCCGCCCATCATGTAGTGGGCCGCCGGCGCGACCGGGACGAGCTCCTCGGCGGGGTCCAGCCCGGCCTCGCGCAGGGCCCCGAACACGTTCGGGAAATGGGCCGGGTCCACGGCGCGCATGTCGAGCCCCACCGACGTCGCCCCGGTCTGCTGCAGGCGCTCGGAGATCGCCCGCGAGACCTCGTCCCGGGGGGCCAGCTCGTCGACGAACCGCTCCCCGTCGCGGTCCACCAGCGTGGCGCCCTCACCGCGGATCGCCTCCGTCACGAGGAACCCCTCCCGCCCGGGGATCCCGATCACGGCGGTGGGGTGGAACTGCAGCATCTCGAGGTCGGCCAGCCGGGCCCCGGCGGCCTGGGCGAGCATCAGCCCCACTCCCTGGGACCCGGGGGGGTTGGTGGTCCGCTCCCACAGCGCCGCGGCGCCGCCCGCCGCGATCATCGTCGCGCCGCCCCCGATCAGCGAACCGTCGTCGCACACGACCCCCAGGCAGCGCCCGTCGCGGCACCACAGTGCCGTCGCCCGCACTTCCTCGAGCACGTCGATGCGCGGGTCCTCGGCCGCCAGCGCCGACAGCTGGCGCACCAGCCGGCGGCCCGTGGCGCTGCCGCCCGCGTGCACCACCCGCCGCACCGAGTGACCCCCCTCGAGGCCCAGGGCCAGGTGTCCGAAGCGATCGGCGTCGAAGTGCACCCCGAGCCGCTCGAGGTCGCGAACCCGCTCGGGGGCCTCGCGGACGAGGATCTCGGCGGCCGACCGCCGCACCAGCCCCCGCCCGGCCCGTTCGGTGTCCGCCAGGTGCAGCTCGAAGCTGTCGTCGGCCGCCAGCACCGCCGCCAGCCCTCCCTGGGCCCAGTAGCTCGCCGTGCGGGCCAGGGGGGCGGCCGACACCAGCACCACCCGGGCCCCCTCTCGGGAGGCGCAGAGCGCCGCGTAGAGCCCGGCGGCGCCGGCGCCGACGACGGCCACCTCGGCTTGCAGGAACCTGCCCGCGGCCCGGCTCATCGGCGCAAACCGTAATCCGTCGGCGCGCTCGGGCGCCGTTCAGCGACCGGGGGTGGTCGTCGCGCCGGGCGTCGTGGTGGCGCCGGCGGGCGGCGCGGTGACCGTGCGGGTCACCGCCGGGGGAGCGGGGCCGGGGCCACGGGCGAGCTTCACCAGGGCGGCCGCGAGGACGCCCAGGAGCAGCGCGGCCACGACGACCGCCACGGCCAGGGGCGCCTTCCAGTTCGGGGTCGCCGAGAGCCTCGTGTGGGCGGCGGCCCCGCAGTGCAGGCACCAGTCCTGGTCCGCCTGCAGCGGCGACGAGCAGAGCGGGCAGGCCTCCGCCCTGGCGGCTCCGGCCGGCCCTCCGGGACTCGCCGGCGAGAACGCCGGGTCGGCTCCCGCGGGCGTGGCGGATGCCGCGGCCGGCTGCGGGGACCAGCTCACTGCAGGTTGGCGGGCGGGCGGATGATCGCCGTGGATTCGTCGGGTTCGGGCTCGGGCTCGGGCTGGGGCTGGGGCTCGGGCGACGGGGATGTCTGCTCGGGAGCGCTCTCGGCCGGCGGCCTCGGGCCGGCGGGCTTCGCCGCGGAGGGGGGGAGGGGCGCCGCCACGGGGCCCGGGGACGGCGCCGCTGCCGGGGCGGGGGCGGGCGGGGGCGGGCCGGGAGGCCCGGCGGCGGGCGGCGCAGCGGGGCCGGCGCGGAGGTCGGCGGGAAGGTCGGCGTGGCGATGCAGCGGGAGCCCGCAGTTCGGGCAGTAGCGGTCCTCGCTGGAGTGGATCGCCGCACAGCGGGCGCAGGCGGTGATCCCGGCCTCGCTGAGGACCGTGATCGGCTGCGGTTCGTGCAGGTTGCGTTCGAGGCCCCGCAGCTCGGAGTCGATGTGTCCGAGCGTCGTCAGCTTCGCCAGCACCAGCGCGTCGTTGCGCTGTCCGAAGCGGTGCAGGTTGAAGACCAGGCCCCCGAGGTCGCGGTAGGCGAGCTCGCGCGCCTTGCGCAGGAAGCGCACCCGGCGGCGAATCCGGCCCCGCGCGATGAATCCGGGACGCTCCTGTGGCCCGGAGGGTGAGGCGGGTTGCTCCTGCACTGCGGACGCCATGCTACCCGTCGCCGTCAGCCGCGTCGCTGCAGCGCCTGCATCCAGGCGGCGTGGACGGTTGCGGCCATCGCGTCGCTCGAGTAGTCGCCGGCGCGGGAGCGGCCCTCGACGCGCGGGTCTGAGGCCGACAGCGTGGAAGCGAGGAACTCGCTCCAGCCCTCAGGGGAGAAGGGCGCGCACAAGGTGCCGGGGATCCCGGCGAGCGCCTCGGGGTGGACCCCGACGGGGGTCGCCAGCACGGGCACGTCGCAGGCCAGCGCCTCCAGGGCGGCCAGGCCGAAGCCCTCCCGCTCGGACGTGACTGCGACGGCGTCGGCTGCGTTGACCCACATGGGCACCTCCGCCGGGGCCACGTGCCCGAGGGTGAGCAGCTCGACGCCCGCCCCCGCGGCCAGCGTGCGGGCGCGGTCATAGCGCTTCTCCGGCCGAGCCGGGTCGGCGGGGAACAGCAGGTAGCGGCGTCCCTGCTCGAGGCCCAGCGACCGGCGTGCCTCCAGGCGCGGGCTCGGAGCGAAGCGCTCCATGTCCACCCCGCACGGCAGCACGATCGCGCGGTCGCGGGAGCGGCGGCCGGGGAGCTCGCGCGCGAGGCCGGGCGATACCGCCGCCACTATCTGCATCCGTCCCAGCACCGGGGTCGTCAGCAGGCGCGTGCGGGGGTGGGTCACGTCGGTGCCGTGGAAGGTCACGGCTCGGACCCGCGCCGGCACGGCGAGAGCGGGCCAGGCGGTCAGCCCGAAGTGGGCGTGGACGACGTCGTAGGGGGCGGAGGCCGGGCGGCGGGTGAGCGTCGAGGGGGGGCCGTGGCGGCGGCGCAGCTCGAGCGCGGCGGCCGCCAGCGAGCGGGGGCCCGGGGCGAACTCGTACAGCTCCACCTCGAGCCCGTCGATCCTCCGCAGCGCGGCCACCTGATCCCTGACGAAGCTCCCGCGGCCCGGGTTGGCGGCGTCCGGGCGCAAGTTCGATATGACCAGCGCGCGCAAGCGAACCGCGACGGTAGCGGCTCTGGAATGATGGCGCCCGTGCCGGGTCCCACGACGCGAAGCTACGACCGTGACCCGGCCCAGATCCGCCCCACCGGGATCGTGCCGGGCTTCGTCCGCACCGCCACGGGGTCGGTCCTGATCGAGGTGGGGGAGACGAGGGTGATCTGCACCGCCTCCGCCCAAGGGGGAGTGCCGCGCTGGCTGGCGGGTCAGGGCCGGGGGTGGCTGACGGCCGAGTACGGGATGCTCCCGGCCTCCACCGGGGAGCGGCGCCAGCGGGACGTCACCCGCGGGCGCCCCGACGGGCGCACCGTGGAGATCCAGCGCCTGATCGGCCGTTCGCTGCGGGGCGTGATCGACCTCCAGCTGCTCGGCGAACGCACGATCTACCTCGACTGCGACGTGCTGCAGGCCGACGGGGGCACGCGCTGTGCCTCGATCACCGGCGCCTTCGTCGCCCTCGCGCTGGCGTGCGGGCGCCTTCAGCAGGAGGGGCAGCTCGAGCGCTCACCGCTGACCGGGTCGGTCGCGGCGGTGTCGTGCGGGATGGTGGACGGCCGCCCGCTGCTCGACCTCGACTACGGCGAGGACTCCACGGCGGAGGTGGACGCGAACGTGGTGATGACGGGGGATGGGGGACTGGTGGAGGTGCAGGCCACGGCCGAGCGGACGCCGCTCTCGCGGGCCCACCTCGACGAGCTGCTGGCGCTCGCCGCCGGGGGGATCGAGGAGCTGCGGGCGATCCAGGCCGAGGCGATCGGGCGGATGCCGGCGAGCCCGCCGTCGCCCTCGTCCGCGCCCTCCTCGAGGGCGTGACCGGGGCCGCGGCGAGCCGCGTGCTGGTGCTCGCGACCCACAACGACCACAAGCGGCGCGAGTTCGCGCGGCTGCTGCAGGCGGGAGGGACGGCGGCGATCACGTTGCGGGGGCTCCCCGACGAGGTCGAGCTGCCACCCGAGGACGCCGACACCTTCAGCGGCAACGCCCTCGGCAAGGCCCGGGCGGCGGCCCTCCAGACGGGCACGGTCGCGATCGCGGACGACTCCGGCATCTGCGCGCAGGCGCTCGGCGGGGCGCCGGGGGTGCGTTCGGCCCGCTACGCCGGCGAGCACGCCAGCGACCGCGAGAACCTCGACAAGCTGCTGCGCGAGGCCCCCGCCGGCAGCGGGCTGGAGTACGTATGCGTGATCGCCTATGTCGATCCGGCCGCCGGCCTCGAGCGCTGCTTCGAGGGCCGCTGCTCCGGGCGGCTGGCGGCCACCCCGCGGGGAAGCGGGGGGTTCGGCTACGACCCCGCCTTCGAACCCGATGACGGTCCTCCCGGGACGACGATGGCGCAGCTGAGCGACGCCGACAAGGACGCGATCAGCCACCGCGGCCGCGCCGCCAGGGCGCTGGCCCAGTGGCTGGCGGGCGAGCCGCCGCCGGGGCCGGGCGGAGGGCCCCTCAGAGCAGGTTGATGGCGGCAGCGACGGCCACCGCGAGGCCGAGCCCGGCGTAGCCGGTGTAGCCGGAGATAAGCAGCAGTAGGGCCGTCAGGAGGGCGACGAAGACGGTGACCAGCCAGGCGACGCGGTTGATGGCC
>DATJOU010000184.1:0-4705 GCA_035506775.1 Solirubrobacteraceae bacterium
CACCCGGTCGTGGACCTTGCCGGCGGCCGCTGCGGCGCCGGCTTCATCGTCGGCGACGGTCCGGATCGCGCCCTCTTCGGCGGTATTGATCACGGTCGGGCCGTGAGCTCGGCACCCAGCTGACGGGCGCGTCAGGCCAGCTGCCAGAGGGCGTCGTTCCCGAGCGTCGTCCGCCGCACGGCACCGCTCGCCACCAGCTCCAGTAGCGCTCGCTCCGCGGCCGCGCGATCCGGCTCCATGTTGTTGTGGGCCATCACGGCCGCGACCTCCTGGGTGACGAGGCCCTCGGGGAAGGCCTCCAGCGCTTCGCTCGGGTTCTCGGCCGGCGGGCGGCGGTCCAGCCCCGTGTCGAGGTTCGCGATCAGCACGTCGTAGGCCTCGACCGGTTGGAAGCCGCCGCCCTCCAAGCGCCGGCCGTCGAGCTCCATCACCAGCGACGGGGCGGAGTACCGCACCGGCCCGTCGGTCTGGCGGGCACGCCCCTGGAAGTGGGTCGGGCCTCCCTCCGCGGTGCGCGTCTCGGCCTTGTCCTGCTCGTAGGCTCCGAGCGTGGTCTCGTCGTCGATCGCGTTGACGATCGCCTCGACGTCCAGCCCGCCGGCGCCCGCGAGCGCCTCTCTGATCGCCTTCGGTTCGTCGAGCAGCAGCGACGTGGTGAACCACGCCAGCTGTAGGGACCGCAGCGCGTCGTGCTCACGCCCGGGCTGGAGCAGCCGGGTCGCCACGATCGCCCTGCACGCAGGCGAGGTGGCCACCATACGTTCCCGGGGAGCGACCAGGAACGGCATCCCGTAGCGGCGGAAGTGGGCCGCCCCCAGCGCCGCGCGGGCCGGGGTGTAGCCACGGGCCTCGTATTGCTCGGTGCTCTCACTGAGGCCGATCGTCACCAGCCGCCACCGCAGCTGGTCCCCGTACCGCCACCGCAGGACGGTGAAGGCCGGGATCGAGGAGTACGCGAACGGGCAGGCCGGGTCCGTGAAGTGGGTGACGGCGATCTCGGGCACCACTGCGATGATTGCACGTGCAAGCAGGATCCCCGGCCGGCGGTGAAGGGAGGCCGGGTCGCAGGCGATTCGGCGGGCCGCGCCCAGCAGCCCCGGGCCGGGCGCGGCCTATTCGATCGCGACCCGCAGCAGCACCGTGGACTGGGCGGGCACCGAGGCGGCCAGCACCCCCGTGCTCGAACGGGACTGCCCCGTCCACAGGTTCCGGATCGAGTAGTGGTGGACCGCCGGCAGGCCCACGGCTTTCGCGTTGGTGGAGATCTCGAGCGTCTTCTTTCCCCGGTTGAGCAGCGCCACCGCCACCGAGCCGTCGGCGAGCGGCTTGGCCCACGCCTGCCCCGAGCCGGCGGTCGAGACCAGCGTCCCCTGGATCCCCGCGTGGTCCTGGTCGATCGCGATCACCGGGGAGCTCGACACGGTCGCGAGGCTGGCCTTGGAGATTTTCGTGAGGTTGTCGCTGATCATCAGGGGGGCCGCGAGGATCGACCACATCGAGAACTGGGAGCGGAACTGGGCCGAGGACATTCCCTGGTCCGGTCCCAGGTAGTCGGGGTCGTTCCAGTGGCCCGGTCCGGCGGCGCTCGGGTCGGCGGCGTCGGCGTCCATGTTGCGGAGCATTTCTTCGAAGTGCACTTTCCCGGGACGTCCCACGTCGGTGTCGGTGCGCCAGCTGGTAGCCACACCCGGGCCGTAGGAGTAGGACTGGAACGCCGATTCGGAGAGCGTGGGCTGACCTTCGGCGTACTGGCCGGGCTGCAGGAAGTTGCAGATGTTCAGCAGCATCGGGTGGTGGCTGGCGAGGATCGCCGCGTGGATCGCCGAGTAGGCCGTCACCGGGTTGAGCTTCAGTTCTGCCCCTCCGCAGAAGTCGACCTTGACCGCGTCGAAGCCCCACGAGGCGAAGGTGTCGATGTCCTGCTGGTAGTGGCCGTAGCTGCCCTGCCCGACGCCTCCGCAGCCGTTGCTCCCGGCGTCGGTGTAGAGCCCGACCCGCAGCCCGGCGGCGTGGAGCGTGCTCGTGAGCCAACGGAGCCCGTGAGGCCACTGGTTGTGGCTGACCGTGATCGTGCCGGAGGCGTTGCGGGTGCCGTGCCACCAGCCGACGTCGAGCCACACGTACCGGTACCCCTTCTGGGCCAGCCCGAGCGACAACAGGCGGCTGGCCTGCATCAGGATCGTGGACTCGCTGTAGCGCCCACCGAGCGCGAAGTAGCTGTCCCAGCCCATGTAGGGGGTGGCGGCGAGCACGCTCGCGTGGGCCCTCGGGATCCTCGACGCGGCTCGCGCGCCGGGTGCCTTTGCCGTGGGCGACGCAGCCGCCGAGGCGGAGGCGCGCCTGGCCCGATGGGCGGGGGCCACCATCACCACGGTCTGGCTCGAGAGGGCAGCCCTGATCACCCCGATCACCGTGCCGGTGACCGTCACCGTCGCGGCGATCCGTTTCTGCTTGGCGAGCAGGCGCCTGCCGCCGCCGGCGAGCCCCAGCGACAGGGTCCGGTCCTGTCCCGGAGCCAGGCGGGCCGAGGCGTGGGCGAGCGTGGCCCCGGCTCCCTTCGCGTTCATCGTCAGCGAGCAGGAGCCTTCGGCTTTCGGTGAGCAGAGGACCGGGACGCGCACGCTCCCGCTCCGCCAGCTGGCCCGCCCGACGGCCGTCTCACCGCTCGACACCAGCGGGTTGGAGGGGGGGATCGTGACGAACGAGCTGGTGGCAGACGCGCTGCCTCCCCCGTTGGTGGCCGTGACCTTGCACTGCAGGTGCCCCCCGCTGTCGACGCCTCGCGTGGTGTAGGTGGAGGAGGCCGCTTCCGCGATCGGGATCAGTTCGCGGATCCACGAGTAGGAGAGCTTCACGCCGGAGGTCGAGCTCACCCCGCTCTGGCAGGTGAGCTTCTGGCCCACGGCCGGGGTGCCGCTGATCGACGGATGGGGGTGCACGACGGCGATCGCGGAGGAGGTGCTGGTGGTGAAGATCCCGTCGGCGGTCGCGGCCGACCCCCGCGGGGAGCCGGCCAGCAGGCGGAAGTGGTAGGTGGTGTTGGGGGACAGGGCCGCGAGCTGGGCGGCGACCGGCTGGGTTCCGGCGTTGGCGGCCGGAGGGGTCGAGCAGGGGATCGAGCGCCCATAGGCTGAGGTCGTCCCGTATTCGAACTGGCAGCTGAGGGAGGAGGCGTCGTTGGCGTTCACGGAGCCCGACAGGGTCGCTTCGCTGGAGCTGATCTGGCTGGCGCTGGCGCCTGAAACGGCAGGCGCGGGGTCGAGTCCCACGAGCGACCGGCCGGCGCCGTCGACGGCCACACAGGCTCCCCCCGGCAGGCACGACACACCGGCGAGGCCGACCCCGGAGGCGCCCAGCGAGAGCGTCCACGCCGGGACGGTGGAGGTCGGCTGGTCGGTGTCGAGGGCTTCCCCCCGGCCCGACACCGCCACGCACAACCCCACCGCGGTGCACGATGCCCCGGTGAGGGTGCCGGCGAGCGTCACCGGGGTGGCGGTCCAGGTGGCCGTGACCGCGGCCGGGTTGGCGCTCGCGAGGGCCTGGCCGGATTCGTCGACGGCGACGCAGCTCCCGCCGGGGGCACACGAGACCGCGGTGGTCGGAGGCGAGGGGTCGATCGGACGCACCCGCCAGGTGCCCCCGACGGGTTGGGTGCTGACGGCCACGTAACCGGCGCTCCCGACCGCGGCACACAGGGCTTCGACACAGGAGATGCCCGACAGCGAACCGTGGACTTCCAGCGGGGTCGCGATCCACTGGGGGGTGGACGCGGTGGGGCTCGTACTGACGAGCACTTCGCCGCTCGTGTCGGTGGCCACGCACAGCGACGCGGACACGCACGAGACCCCGGTGAGGGCGCTTTTCGTGATCGACGTGGCCGCGCTCCAGGACGAGGCCCCGGCGAGCGGGTTGGTGCTGGTGAGGACCCTCCCGGAACGGTCCACCGCCACGCACGTCCCCGAGACGGTGCACGAGACGGAGCTGAAGGAGTGTTCGGGGTCGACCCGCTGCTGGCTCCAGCCGGCCACCGGCGATGTCGGGTTGGATGTGACGAACGCCGACCCGCCGGAGTCGACCGCCACGCACAGCCCTTCCGAGGCGCATGAGACGGCGGTCGGGGTGGCGCCTTCGTCGAAGCTCCTGGGTCCGGACCAGCTCAGCGGAGCGGCCGCCAGGGCGGACGACACGGACGCTCCGAGGACCGCCAGCGTCGCCGCGAGCGCCACCAGCAGGCGCTGCGGGTTGCGCGCGGTGGCCCGCCCGAGCGCCGGGCGGGCGCCGTCTGCGCGCCGAGAGATTACCCGCCTGTGGTGGGCCACCTAGGACCTAGCAACGCGCCCGGCCGGCCCGAGTTGCGCTTTCGCCGGACACGTTTGGAGCGCGACCTCGGGCGGTAAAATGGGTTTGAACAAACGCAATTTCCCTGTCTGTGTGGGGATCTCGATGTCGCCGGGGCGATGGCGCCCCGGAGCTACCCGGATCGAGGCGGACCTGTCCATGAAGGAGGAACAGATGCGCCGAGTATCCATCGTCTTCGCCGTGTGCCTCGTGGCGGCACTGGCAACCGTCAGCGTCGCCGAGGCGACGCCGACCGTCAAGTTCAAAGCGGTCGCGGTCCCGATCAAGGGCTTCCCCAACACCGGAAACAAACTCGGAGCGGGAGCCGCCATCCAGGCGGAATACAAGATCTCCGGGACCGAATACG
>DATJOU010000185.1:0-5086 GCA_035506775.1 Solirubrobacteraceae bacterium
CAAACCAGTCTGTCCAAGCCATATTCGGGAGAATGTTTTCGGCCTTGTTTGGGTGGTTCGGTGGCGCCTCATAGTCTTGCCATGGCGAAGGTCGAGGGTTCGAACCCCTTCATCCGCTCTCTTCATCCGCTCTCATCGAAAGCCCCGCACACGCGGGGTTTTCTTTTGCTCACGGGGGCCCGGCCGAGGTTGAGGCCGCCCGCGATCGCGTCGATAAGGCCACCATGACGTCGACACGGCTGCAGCCGTGAGGCGGGCCTCGAACCACCGCACCGGCACGGACGCCCGCGGGTGACCACCGTACCCTGGCGCAGTCCCACCGAGACGGCCCGGCGATGGACGGTGCGCTACGCCCTGCTCGCCGTCGTCGCGGCCGAGGTCATGGCCGCGGCCCTCGGGCTCGCCCTGTGGGCACTGGGTGTCGAAGCCGGCCCGGGCCTGTCCTTCCTGGTGGCCGAGGGCTCGTTCCTGCTGACCCTGGTGCCGCTACACCGGCGAGGACGGCTGACGAGGCGCGACCTCGGCCTCGTGACGGTGCCGGGTGCCCGTTCGGTGGGGCTGGTGCTGCTGGGCCTGTTCGCCTACGGATGGTTCGGGCGTGCCTGGCAGCTCTACGTCCACGTCCCGCCCGCCCCCAACAACTTCCCCGCGATCAGCGAAGCCGGTACGACGGCGATCGTGCTCGCCGGGATCGCGGCCTGCGTCGGGGCCCCCGTGGTCGAGGAGATCTTCTTCCGGGGGTTCCTCTACCGGTCGCTGCGCAACCGCCTGTCCGTGGCTCCGGCATGCCTCCTCGCCGGAGCGATCTTCGGGGTGCTCCACTGGCAGTACCCGCTGGTGGTGCGGCCGGAGCTCGCCTTCTTCGGCGTCGTCGCGTGCCTGCTGTACGAGCGAACGGGCTCGCTGCTCCCGGGGATCGCCCTGCACTCGGTGATCGACGCGAGCGGGTTCGAGTACGCGCTCACGGGCCGGGTGACCGTCGTCGCGTCGATCTTCCTGCTGCTCGCGGTGGTACTGGTGCTCACAGCGGCTGCCCGCGGACTGGCGCGGCGGCTCCGCTCGCGGAGGCTGCGGCGGCGCTCACGGGGCCGGGCGGCGACCCTCACCTGGTACCCGGCATGGCCGGTCCGCCCGGCCCCACCGCCGGCGCCCTCCCCGGCCATCGCGGCCACGAGCAGCGCCCGCCTGCCACTGCTCCTCGCCTGCCTCGCGGTGGCGGTGATCGGCCTCGTCGCCGACCGGGGCGGGGTGTTCGCCGCCGCGAGGACGGAACGGACGGTGGCGTCCCCGGGAACCGTCGGGATCGCGACCCGGGGTACGAGCGGGTGCTCGTTCGGGGAAGGTCCCAAGCTCGCGCTGGTGGGCGAGTCCGAACTCTCCAACCTGCGAGCTCGCATGTCGGCCATCGTCTCGCTGGTCGGCGGCAACCGCTACGAAGCCGGAGTCCCCACCACCTCCGACATGTGGAGCGACAACGGGCCGAGCGCGCCCGACGCGACGATGTCCGGAGCGGGATATCCGGCCGGATACGAGATCCGCCAGTGGGCCGGCAACGGAGATGACGTGGTCGGCGACGTGCTCGAGTTCCCGACCGAGTCCGACGCAGCCACGTTCTTCCGCGAAGCCGTGAGCATCGGTTGCCGCCGCCAGGCCACCGTGTGGCCGGCGGTGAGGCTCCCGGACGCAGGGCACCTCGTGTGGGAGAACCCGGACCGCTACATGCAGGAGGACACCTTTCTGGTCCGCGGCAACCTGGTGTACCGCTTCGCCGACGTGCGCAGGCCCACCGGGTCCACCCCGGCGGCCGAAGAACGGGCGGCGTTCGCGATCACCGACGCGCTCGCGTGCCAGGTACCGGACGCCCGCTGCCTGCGTTCCGGTGGGGATGGGACCGGTCATCGGAGGCGGTCCGGGGTCGCGACGTAGCGGCCGTCGTGCGTACGTCGTACGCGGCCCAGCAGCTCGAGCTGGGCCAACCCGAGCAGCATCCGGTCCCGGTCGGCCCCCGTGAGCAGCTGCTCGGGTGTCTCTTCGCCACCGGCCACCCGATCCAGCACGCCGGTGAGCAGCGCGGGCATCCGCCGGCCGCGGACGCCATCCGTGGGCGGCTGCAGCGGCCGCCGGCCCAGCAGCTCCAGCACGTCCTCTGCGCACCGCACCAGCGAGGCTCCCTCCCGCAGCAGCTGCAGCGGCCCCTGTGCCAGCGGCTCCGTGGGGCGGCCGGGTACCGCCGCCACCCGGACTCCCGAGGCACGGGCCCGCTCGACGCCGAACAGCTCCCTCCCCGGCTCCGTCTCAAGCACCAGCACCAGGTCGCTCAGGGCGGCGGCGGTCCGTTCGGCCGCCAGCCGTCCCCACCTCCTGCCGTGGCACCCCGGCGGGAGCTCCGCGGCGCGGCAGCTCGAGGGGCGCTTGCGAGGGGCTCCCCCGCGGAGCGCCGGGAAGGGCTCAGGCTCGAGGCCGTCGGCGGTCAGGGCCACGGCGCCCGCCCCGGACCGTTCCACACCGGAGCGGACCCACCGGGGGATGCCGTCGGTCATCAGCGTCACGACGACCACGCCGGACCGCGCGAGTCCGTCCGCGAGCGAGGCCGAGAGCTCGGCCCCGTGGGGGCTCGGGCGGGTCGTCCCGAGCAGGGCGACCGCCGGGCGCTCGCCGCCGGTCCGCAGGAGACCCCCGTCACCGCTCGTGTAAAGCAGCCGCGGCCCGTCCGCTGCACGCAGCCGTCGGGGGAAGTGGCGGTCGTGGACGCAGATCGCGGGCGGGGGAGAGCGCTCGGGGGACGGCAGGCCCCGACTGTGGGTGCGGCTCAGCTCGTCCCTGCGACGGCCTCCGAGCCGATCGATCAGCTCGAGGTCCTCGCACGCGAGCAGCTCCACCAGCCTCGAGCGGTCGCGACAGCGCAGGTCGAGCAGGGGAGTGAGCTCGGCCAGCAGCCTGCTCCTGAGCCGGCAGGCCGTGCATCCCCCGCGGCTCAAGCCGGCACGCCGCCGCCGGGGGCGGGGAGCGGCTCGTAGGTCAGGTCCGGCCGGAAAGCCAGCGCCTCGGCCATGTGCGCGGTCCCGATCCGGGCTGCCCCGTCGAGGTCGGCGATCGTGCGAGCCACCCGCACCGCGCGGTGCTCGCCGCGGGCGCTGAGCAGGCCCACCTCACGAGCACGCTGCAACATGCCCTCGGCGCGTGGATCGAGTCGCGCACACGCCCGTAGGGCGCCCGCGTCCATGTGCCCGTTGCGGCCGATGGCCCGCCCGCGGAGATTTCGCGCCTGTCGTTCCCGCGCCTCCGTGACGACCTCGCGGGCGCGGCGAGAGGAGGTCGGCGGCCCCGGGTGCTCGCCGCGTTCGCGCCTGAGGTTCACGAGCAGGTCCAGGCGGTCGAGCAGCGGGCCGCTCAGCCTGCGCCGGTGACGGGCGAGATCGGCTTCGCTGCAGCGGCACCGTTCCAGCTCACCCGAGAAGCCGCACGGACAGGGGTTGGTGGCCGCCACGAGCATGAAGCGGGCGGGGTAGACCGCGCAGTGGTGGGCACGGGTGATCGCCACCCTCCCGTCCTCCAACGGTTGGCGCAGCGACTCGAGGGCCGGCCGCGAGAACTCCGACAGCTCGTCGAGGAACAGCACTCCGTTGTGAGCCAGCACCACCTCCCCCGGTGCTCCCCGGCGGGCCCCTCCGAGCAGGCCCGCGGCCGTGACGGTGTGGTGGGGGGCACGAAACGGCGGCCGCCGCACGAGCCCGGTCACCTCGCCTCCCAGGAGGCTGCGGATGCGCGTCACCTCGACCGCCTCCCGGTCCTCGAGCGGCGGCAGGATCGACGGGAGCCGCTGCGCCAGCATCGTCTTGCCGGTTCCGGGAGCTCCGCTCAGGAGCAGGTTGTGTGCACCCGCGGCGGCGATCACGAGCGCCCGCACGGCCAGACGCTGGCCCCGCACGTCGACCAGGTCGGGCCCCGCCACGGCTCCCCCGCGTGAGGGGCGCTTCGCTCTCGTCCACGGCACGGGCTCGTCCGCGGGCCCGCCGCGGAGGATCCGCACGGCGCGCGTCAGCGAGCCCGCCGGCGCCACCCGCAGGTTCCCGATCAGGCCAGCCTCACTGCTGCGGCCGGGGGCGAGCACCAGAACCCCGAGGCCTGACGCACGAGCCGCCTCGGCGATCGCGAGCGTCCCGCGCGCGGGTCGCAGGCTGCCGTCGAGCCCCAGCTCCCCCGCCAGCGCGACCTCACCGAGCCGCTCGGCGGGCAGCTGGCCGCTGGCCGCGAGCACCGCACAGGCCAGCGGCAGGTCGAGACCCGGGCCGGCCTTGGGGAGGTCTGCGGGAGCGAGGTTGGCGGTGATCCGGCGGGCCGGAAACTCGAACCCGGAGTTGCGGATCGCGCCCGCGATCCGCTCTCTGGCCTCACGAACGGCGGTGTCGGCCAGCCCCACGATCACGAACGCGGGCAGGCCCGGGCGCACGTCGACCTCGACCGTCACGTGGTGGGTCTGGAACCCGTCGATGGTGAAGGCGTGCGCCGTCGCGAGCATCGCCGCTCCCGTGGTCATCGGAACTCGGAAGCGGGCGAGGCTTCCAGACGCTTGGGACGGGACTCGCCCGCGAGGCGGGGCCGGCGACTATAGTCGCGCCGTCAGGGCTGAACTGCGACGGCTAGCCGCGGTCACGCCGACGAGTAGCGCTCGAAGGGGGGAGAGATGTCGGGCATCGCAGGCCGTCTCAAGGGGAGGGTGAAGGTGTGGCGACGAGGGCTGCCGGTCGCGGTGCTGACGGCCCTCGTGGCCGGAGCGCTGGCGGGACCCGCGGTGGCGGAGGAAGGGATCCTCGGCTGGGGTCTGAACGACTACTCCGACCTTGGCGCCGAAGTCGCCGGTTACCAGACGACTCCCGTGCGGACCGCGCTGCGGCTCCCGAGCGGCGTGAAAATCAGCGAGGTGTCGGCGACGGCGGACTACTCGAGCATGGCGTTGCTGAGCAACGGAACCGTCGTCACCTGGGGCGAAAACGAAGCCGGGCAGCTCGGCAACGACACCTACACGATCGGCACCACGCCGGTGTACGTGTGCGAACCGGAATGGAGCTCGGGAGCCTGCCCGAGC
>DATJOU010000186.1:0-7876 GCA_035506775.1 Solirubrobacteraceae bacterium
TCCTTCGCGTCCTTCGGGGCTCTTCAGGACGACCTCGTAGGGCTCGGGCTTCAGGCCCGTGAGCTGGACGCTGCATTCGCCTTTGCAGTTGCCTTCCTGGGTGTGGCTGAATTCACGCGTGCCCACCGGCACGTAGCGCAGCTTGTACGGTTCGGTCTGCACCTTCCAGGTCAGGGTGAGCGCTTCTTCGGAGGGGCTGAGGGCCATGCGGGGAGCTGACGGGGAGCCGCTCTGCAGCAGCGCGACCGCCGTGGTGCCGCTCGCCGAGACCCCGCGCACCGGGGAGATGCCCGCGATCGGGGTGGGTGTGGAGGTGGTCGTGAAGGACTGGTTGCCGAGGCCGAGCAGTTCCCAGAATCCCTCGGCGCCGAAGGAGTAGATCACCTTGGTGGCGTTTTCTTCTTCTTTGAGGGCGAAGCTCACGCCTTCCCCGCCGGCCGCGACCGCGACCACGTGGTTGAGCGCCCCGACCGCCTCGGGGACCATGCTGCATTTCTGGCGGCCGCAGCTTTCGAGTGCTTCGCCACCGGTTTCGAACCCGAGCTGGCCCGAGCCGTCGGCGCCCCACGCGTAGACTTCGCCGTTGCCCAGCAGGGCCAGCGCGTGCTGTGAGCCCCCGGCCACTTCGACCACCGGCGAGGGGGGTTCGAAGCTCGTCTTCACCGGCGAGGCGCTTTCCCCGTCTTCGCCGTTGCCGAGCTGGCCTTTGGAGCCGCCGCCCCAGGCGAGCACTTCCCGGCCCCCGCTGCGGATGGCGTAGGCGGCTTCTTCGCCGGCGCCGATCCGTTCCACCCCCGTCAGCAGGCCGAGCCCGGACACCTTCACCGTGCGCGGCACCGTGCTGCACTGGACGGGCGTGATGGCGTGGGTTTCCCCGTAGCACTGTTCTTCTTCGGAGTGGCTCTCTTCGACCCCCAGCTGCCCTTTCTGGTCGTCGCCCCAGGCCATCACCTCGCCGTTGGAGAGCAGCGCGTAGTCGCGCGTGCCGCCGGCCGCGATCTGCTTGACCCCGCTGAGCCCGGGCACCTCGTTGGGGTGGTCGCGGGACACGAACCACGATTCCGTCTGGCGCGAGTTGCGTTCGAAGCCCTTTTCTTTGTTTCCCCGCTCGCCGAATTCGGAGGCTCCCCAGGTCCAGACGCTGCCGTCGTAGCGCAGGGCCATAGCGTGGGCGTTGGCGACGGCGATTTCCTTGACTTCGGTGAGGCCGCTGACGGTGACCGGGTGCGGCTCGGTCTGCTGCAGCCCGTCGCCGAGCTGCCCCTTGTTGCCGGTGCCCCAGGAGCGCAGCGTGCAGTCGCCCATCAGCGCCAGGCCGAACTTGAAGCCGGCCTTGACGGCCGTGGCCCCCGAGAGCCCGTCGACCGGCTGGGAGGAGTTCTCGACCGCGCTGTAGAAGCCGGCGCCGAGCTGTTCGGAGCCGTTGATGCCCCAGTCCACGGCCGCGGGCCCGCCGTGCGCTTTGGGGCAGCCTTCGCCGGCCGCCGCCGGAGCGGGCAGCCAGGCGGCCACCACCACCAGCGCCGAGACCCATCCGGCTATGCCCCACCTGAGCACGATTCCAACCTCCTCCTCGGTTGCGTGCGTTTCCGTGTTTTACAACAACAACGCCCTCCGTGGAGGAAGGTTGGGTGGAGACGCGGTAAGGTTGGCCCCACGTCTGGGCGATCACCGCCGCGGGGGCTCCGGATCGGGGCGGGACGGCGGGGAGGGGGAGGAACGATGGTGGACTTTCGCGGCGGTGCTATCGGAGCGGTCGGCCGTCTGCTGGTGGTCGTCGGCGTGCTCGCCCTCGGCGGGCTGAGCGCGACGGCCGCCACCGCCAGGCCGCAGCGGAGCCCACGCGGCGCGCGCACCGACTCGCTGCCGCCGGTCAACACCGAAAACGGCTGCGAGTTCATCGCCGACCCCGGCAGCGGCGTGTGCATGCTGCCCTTCCCCGACGACTACTACACGGTCGCCGACCCCACCAGCCACACCGGGCGGCGGGTCGCGTTCAACGACGAAGCGATGCCCGCGAACGTCGAGGGCGAACACGTCGAAGCCGGTCCCTACAACGCCTCCGACGGGTTCAGCCCGGGCTCGGTGATCCTCGTGAAGGTTCCCGGGATCAACACCGTGGCCGACGTGCGGGCGAACCGCGCCGTGCCCATCAACCACCCCCGCCAGTACACCAAGGGCGACGCCCCGGTGGTCGTAATCGACGCCGAAACCGGCAAGCGCTGGCCGATCTGGGTCGAGATCGACTCCCAGGCCATCAACCCGGACGAAGCCGACCTCGAGATCCACCCGGAGGTCAACTTCACCTCCGGGCACCGCTACATCGTGGCCCTGCGCAACCTCACCAACGCGGCCCACGAATCGCTCGAAGCCCCGGCCGGCTTCCGCTACTACCGCGACGACGTGCCCAGCGAACAGGAAGCCGTCAACGCCCGCCGCCCGCACTTCGAAGAACTGTTCTCGGAGCTGGAAGCGGCCGGGATCCAGCGCTCGAGCCTGTACCTGGCGTGGGACTTCACGGTCGCCAGCGACGCCAACAACACCGAACGGATGCTGGACATCCGCAACGACGCCTTCGCGCAGCTCGGCGACACCAACCTCGGCAACGGCATCCCCGAAGGCGTCTCGCCCACCTTCCACGTGACAAGCGTCGAAAACGAACCGTACCCGGGCGAAGTCGCGAGGATCGTAAGGGGAACCTTCGACGTGCCCTGCTTCCTGTTCCCGTCCTGCGAAACCGGCGGGCGGATGAGACTCGACGGCGAAGGCGTCCCGATGCAGGACGGCACCTGGACGGCGGACTTCGAGTGCATCATCCCCGTCTCGGTGACGACCGGGGCGGCCGAACAGGGTCGCCCGGCGCTGTACGGGCACGGGCTGCTGGGCAACGAGGAAGAGGTCGCCGCCAGCCCCCAGCGGAGCCTCTCGGAGAACTACAAGATCGTCCACTGCGCCACCGACGAGATCGGGATGGCGGAATCGGACATCCCCACCGTGATCGCGGCGCTGGAGAACGTCTCGGCCTTCCCGGCGATCCCCGACCGCCTCCAGCAGGGGCTGCTCGACGAGCTGTTCCTGGGCAGGGCGATGATCAGCTCCAGCGGCTTCACCACCGACCCCGCCTTCCACCAGGACGGCACGCTCGGCACCGGCTCGGTGCTGAACACCCACCACCTCTTCTACAACGGCAACAGCCAGGGGGGGATCATGGGCGGTGCCCTGACCGCGATCTCACCCGACTTCACCCGCGCCGAGCTGGGGGTGGGGTCGATGAACTACTCGGTGTTGCTGCCGCGGTCGGTCGACTTCATCCCCTTCGCCGAACCGCTCGACGCCTTCTATCCGAACGAATCCGAGCGGCCGCTTGTGCTCGACCTGATGCAGATGCTGTGGGACCGCGGCGAGCCGGACGGCTACGCCGAGCGGATGACCTCCGACCCGTTGCCCGACACCCCGGCCCACGAGGTGCTGATGAGCAACGCCCTTGGTGACCACCAGGTGACCAACTTCGAGTCCGAAGTCGAGGCCCGCACGATCGGGGTCGAGGCGCACAAGCCGGCGCTGTACCACGGCCGCTGGCCGAAGATGTCCGTGCTGTGGGACGTCAAGCGCATCCCCTTCCTGCCCTACACCGGCTCGGCCTTCTACTACTACGACATCGGTCCCATCCGCGAAAGCCCGGCAGGGTCCAACCAGTTCATCGGCGTGGAACCGCCACCCTTCACCAACACCCCGGACTTCTCCGGGGAAGACCCCCACGGCGCGCCGCGGGGGGAGCCGCAGACGGAGGAGAAAACGGTGTCCGACTTCTTCAACGGCGCGATCGAGCCGGGCGACGGCTGCGAAGAAAAGCCCTGCTACGCGGGAGGCTTCACGGGGCCCTAGGGAGCAGCCGCACCAGGGCGGCGACGGTCGCCGGGGCGGGCCCGCGGCTCGGGCCCGAAGTCATAGAATCGCCGCCGCGGACGGTCGCACGCCGACCATCTCCAACACCCGAGAAAGGGGCCCGCCATGACGATCGCCACCAGCTATCCGCTGCTCGAAGTCTTCGAGACGATCCTGATCTTCTTCGGCTTCGTGATCTGGATCTGGCTCCTGTTCACGATGTTCGCCGACCTCTTCCGCCGTCAGGACATCGGCGGGTGGGCCAAGACGGCGTGGATCGTGTTGGTCGTGATCCTGCCCTTCCTCGGCGTGTTCGTGTACCTGATCGCCTACCACAAGGGGATCACCGAACGTTCGCAGCGCCAGCAGGAAGCGGCGCAGACCGAAATGGACCAGTACGTCCGCTCGGCGGCGGGCAAGAGTGACCCGACCCAGCAGATCGCCAAGGGCGAGGAGCTGCTCAAAGCCGGCGCCATCACGCAGGCGGAGTTCGAACAGATCAAGAAACGGGCGCTGGCGGCGTAGGCCGCCGGCTCAGCCCTCGGCGCCCGACTCTTCCTCGACGGCGGCGACGATCTGGGCCGAGGCGTCGGCGTCGAGCGCGCGGCGCTCGATCTTCCGGTAGCCCTCGATACCCCGCTGGAGGGTCTCCAGCACCCGGTCTTCGGCGACGGCGATGATCGCCGAGGACCCCGGGGGGATGCTCTCGCCGATCGCGCGCAGGTCCTCGTCGCTGAAGCCCTTGTCGCGGACCTTGCCCCAGATCCCGCCTCCGGCCGCCCCGACGGCGGCACCGGCGAGGATGCTGGGCGGGAAGATGAGCCCGATCAGGCCTCCCGCGATGGCCCCCCTGGCGGCCCACCTTTTGGCGCCGGGGTCGGCCGTCTCGTGGAAGTGGACCTTGCCCTCGGCCGTGTGGACGATCACGGCGGCGTCGATCAGGTCGATGTCTCCCTCCCGGTGCATCGCCCGGAAGTCCTTCAGCGTGGCGCCGGCCTCGTCCTCGCTGGAGAAGGCTGCGACGAATACCTCGAGGTTGCTCGTGGCCATGGTGATGGGAACTTCCTCGCCGTAACCTAGCGCGCGCTCGCGGGCTCAGCCCTCCAGGCGGGCCGCCTGCTGCTGCAGGGTCTCGACCGACGCCGGCTGCGCCAGCACCTCTTCCGCGGTGGGCAGCTCGCGGCGCGAGCGATCGACGAAGATCGGCGCCCCGGGGTCGTCCCCGAGCGCCCCGGGCTCGGGTTCGGTGTCCGACATCGATGTCCGGATGACCGTGGCGAACTGCTCCGGCTGGTCGTTCTGGAGGTAGTGGTTGGCCCGGGGCAGCAGCCAGAACTCGTTCCTGCCCGGCTTGGAGGCCAGGAAGGTGCTCCACACGTGGTTGGCGACCCGGAGCGGTGAGACGGTGTCGTACAGGCCCCACACGAGCGTCGTTGGCACCTCCAGGGAGGCCAGTGTGTCGAGCCAGCCGCGCTCGTTCTGGGAGCGTTCCACGAGGTACTGGATCGTCTCGTGCAGCACGGCGATGCCGTCGTTGTGGGCGAAGGTGTCGGCGAGCGCCACGACCTCGGGGTCCTGAGGTGGGCGTGGGGGGGTGAAGGTGGTCATGCCCATGCCCGCGGCGAGCATCTCGGGGGTCATCGCTTCGAGGACCGGAGGCGCGGAGCCCGGATCGAGGATCAGGCGCTGGAAGGTGGTGAGGTTCGAGAGCGGCAGGAACATGTTCCCGTTGCTCAACACGAGGTGGTGCAGCTCGAAGGGGGCGTCGTCGGAGGCACAGCGCTCGGCGAGCGTGAGCGCGACGCTGTCCCCGCGGTCGTGCGCCACGACGGACCCGGAACGCGCCCCCAGGACCTCGCCGAGGTAGTACTCGAGCAGCAGCCGGTCGCGCTGCAGTCCATAGCCCCCGTCCCGGGGCTTGTCCGAGAAGCCGAATCCCGGGAAGTCGAGCATGCACACCCTCAGGTCCTGCGCGAGCAGGCCGGCGAGCGGTTGCCAGTCGATGCTGCTGGTGGGAAAGCCGTGTACGAGCAGCAGCAGCGGGGCGTCGGGGTCGCCGAGCTCGACGTGGAAGATCTTCAACGGCTCCCGGTCGGGGGGTGTCCACTCGAAGAAGGCTCCGGCCTGCAGCCATTCGGCCGCCCGCTCTCCCATCACGATCGCCACCTCCTCACCTCTGGCCTCACCGAGGACCTCCCGCTCCGGAGCCGTGCGCCCCTGAGCACGCCGATCCTAGCTGCGCCGTAGTCTGGCGCGATGCCGCCGGGCCCCTTCTCCCACCCGCTGCGGGTCCGATACGGCGAGTGCGACCCCCAGCAGATCGTCTTCAACGCCAACTACTTCGCGTACTTCGACATCGCGATGACGGAGCTGTGGAGGGGGGCCATCGGGAGCTACGGGGCGATGCTCGAGCGGGGGATCGACATGGTCGTGGCGGAAGCCTCGGCGCGCTTCCTCGGGGCGGCCCGATTCGACGACGAGCTGGTCCTCGAGGTCGTGATCACGCGCTTGGGGACCACCGCCTGCACGACCCGCCACCGCGTGCTCCGCGGTGGGGAGATGCTGGTCGAGGGGGAGATGCGACACGTGTTCGTGGACGCCGAGTCGTTGCAGAAGACCCCGATCCCGGAGTGGATGCGGGAGGCGCTGGGCCCGTGGACGCTCGACGGTCAGCCCGGCGCCTGAGGCGCGGGCGCCGGCGCTCGGGCGAGCCCGTCTAAGCTGGCCGGGACGGTGACCGTCCTGGACGTCGCAGAACTGGATTTCGAGCGCGAGGTGATCGAACGCTCGCGCAGCGTTCCCGTCGTGGTCGACTTCTGGGCCGAGTGGTGCGGGCCGTGCCGGCAGCTCGGGCCCCTGCTCGAAGCGGCCGCCTCCGCACGCGAGGGCAAGGTCGTGCTCGCGAAGCTCGACACCGACGCCAACCAGGCGCTCGCCCAGGCCTTCCAGATCCGCGGGATCCCGGCCGTGAAGGCCTTCAAGGATGCACGTCTGGCCGACGAATTCGTCGGCCTGCAGAGCCGGGAGCAGGTAGAGCGGTTCTTCGACGGGCTGCTCCCCTCCGAGGCCGACACGCTCGTCACCGGCGCCACCGAGGAGGACCTCCGCCGCGCCCTGGAGTTGGAGCCGGGGCGGGCCGACGCCGCCGTTGCCCTGGCCCGCATCCTCATCGCCCGGGGGGAGCGGGAGCAGGCGATCGAGCTGCTGGAGCCGGTGCAGGAGAGCCTGCAGGCGGACGGCCTGGTGGCGCGCCTGCGGATGCAGGCCGAAGGGCTGTTCCCGGATGCGCTCACGGCGCTCGAGGAGGGAGAGCTCGAGCGGGGCCTGGAGCTGCTGCTCGCGGCGGTGCCCTCGGCGCCGGACCACAGCGACGAGATCCGCCGGGCGATCCTCGGCGAGCTCGACGTGCTCGGCCCCGCGGATCCGCTCGCCAGCTCCACCCGCCGCAGGCTGGCGGCCGCTCTCTACTAGAAGGGGGCGATCCGGCCGGCGTGGGGCCAAAAAGGGTCTAGTACGATGCTGGCTTCCAGGGCGGCATCTGCCTGGGGGCGGTGGCCGACGGAGGAGACCGAGCGGGGAGGGGCCATGCGAAGGATCGGTGTGCTGGGAGCGTTGGCGGCGGTCGTGTGCGCTCTGTGCGGGACGTTCGCGAGCGGGGCGATGGCGGAAACCGAAGCCCAGGAAGTCGAACGCGGAGCCTCCATGGGGCTCAAGGCCTACATCTACGGCCAGCCGTTGCTGGACACGCAGCGGATCTTCGAAACCTCGACGAGCGTCAACGTGGCCACCGAATCCGGCTATGCCCCCGTTAACCAGTTCTCCCACTTCACCCACCTCGCCACCACCAACGAGAGCGTCGTGGTGGCTCCGAACGACGACACCCTCTACGCGGTCGGGTGGCTGGAACTCAAGCACGAAGCGATGGTCGTGAACGTACCGACGGCCAACCGCTTCGACGTCGTCGAGATGGTCTCGCCGTGGACCGAAAACT
>DATJOU010000187.1:0-2264 GCA_035506775.1 Solirubrobacteraceae bacterium
CCTGGTCGAGCCGCGCCAGCCGCCGCGTAACCGAGCCCTCCCCAGATCCGCGCAGACGACCCGAGGTATAAGAAGACATGGACATGAACCGGGAACAGGAGCTCGTAGCGCGCGCGCGGAGCGGCGATCGGCAGGCCCTGGTCGAGCTACTCGAAGAGGTGAAGCACCCCGTCTACAACCTCGCCATCCGCATGCTCGGCAGCCCCGCCGACGCCGAGGACGCCGCGCAAGAGATCCTCATCCGGCTCGTCACCAACCTCGACGGCTTCCGCGGCGACAGCTCCTTCAAGACCTGGGTCTACCGGGTGGCCGCGAACCATCTGCTCAAGACCCGTCAGCGGCCCGGCGAGGCGCTCTTCGGCAGCTTCGAGGCGCTGGCGGAGTACCTCGACGAGGGGGCCAACGACAATCGCCCGACCCTCGACGACGCCCTCCTTCTGCGGGAGGCCAAGCTGCGCTGCACCTCCGCGATGGTCCTGAGGCTCGATCGCGAGCACCGGCTCGCCTTCATCCTGGGAGAGATCCTCGAGCTGTCGAGCGACGATGCGGCCGCCGCTTCGGGGATCTCGACCGAGGCCTTCCGCAAGCGTCTCTCGCGCGCCCGCTCACGCATGGTCGACTTCACCTTGCAAACCTGCGGGCTGGTCAACCAGGCCGTTCCGTGCCGCTGCGCCAAGCAGGCCACGCACGCCGCCAGCCAGGGCCGCCTCGACCGCGGCCAGGTGGCCTGGGCCAAGTTGCCTGTGCTCCCCGAAGGCCAGGAGACCCTCGTCACGGAGCTCGACCGGCTCCAGGCCGCGGTCATCGCGCTGCGCAGCCACCCCCAGTACGCCGCGCCCGAGGCGCTCGTCCAGGCCATCAAGCAGCTCGTCGCCCCGGGCCGCGAAGGCCTCTTGGCCTGACCTCGGAGCGGAGCACGCTCCACAGCCCTACCGGCCCCTCTGGAGCGCAGACGGATCGGAGAGGTGCCAGGGCGTGCCTGACTCGTGCTCTCGTTCTGCTAGTCTCTTGTCGATGATTCGCTCCCCTCTCGCGCTGCTGCTCTGCGCCGCCGCCGCTTGCGCGTCGAGCGTCACCAACCACGCCGCCTCGACGGGAGTGGAGTCGACCAGCGGAGGCGGAGCCTCCAGCTCGACGTCGGGTGGCAGCGGCAGCTCGAGCGGCCAGGTCACGAGCGGAGCCACGAGCGGGGCCACCGGCGGGGCCACGGGAGGAGCCGGAAGCTCGACCGGCGGCCCGATCGTCACGCACCCCGGGAACATCCTCGTCAACGGCGGCTTCGAGCTCGGGCTCGAGTGCTTCGCCGACTGGGTGTGGAGCACCACCGGCCAGAACTACAAGGGCGACTACGACTTCTACCTCTCCAGCAACGCCCATGCGGGCAGCTTCTCGCTCGAGATTCGCTGCAACGGCTCCGACTGCGGGGACGGCGGCGCGAACGGCGGCAAGGCGGCGATCTACACCCAGCCCATCCCCACCGCGGCCGGGCAAGCGTACACCCTCACCGTGTACACCCAGTGCGCCGCCGCGAACGGGGGCGGAAAAGTCTACGTCCCGGCCACCGCTTCGGGCGACATCACGAAGAGCCTCACCTGCGACGGAAGCTGGGAAGCGACGACGATCGACTTCACCACCGCGCCGAGCGCCACGACCTTCAGCTTCTATGTCTACTCGACCAACACCGCCTCGCTCTTCGTCGACGACGCGACGCTCACGTACGGCGACGGGACGGTGCCGCCCCAGACCGTGATGCACGCGGGAGCGCGCGCAGCGGCCATCTCGGGCGACCACCTCGTCGTCGACGGCAAGCCCTATCTCGCGCTCGGCTTCTACTCGGTCCCGGGGGCCCAGCTCGCGGCGGCCGCCGACGCCGGAGCGAACACCGTCATCGACATGGGCTCGGCGGGCGACTGCTTCAACACCGCCCAGGAAGGCTTCCTCGATCAGGCCTACGAGCTGGGCCTGGCGGTGCTCCCCGACTCCACCTTCACTGCGCGGCTGCAGACCGCCTCCGTCTTCCCCGCGGTCGCGCACGCCTTTGCACCCCACCTCGCCGAGATCGGCTGGTACCTCTGCGACGAGCCCGACCAGAACCAGGTCGCCTTCTACGACATCCCCGCCGGAACCTTCGTCGCCGAAGGCCAGGCGCTCGCGCCCGCCGTGGGGCTCCCCGTGACCGCCGACTTCCAGCACGCCGACTGGGACACGACCGGCTTCGACGACCCCTACGCGGGCGGCGTCGCCTTCTACATGGCGGAGCCCTA
>DATJOU010000188.1:0-5628 GCA_035506775.1 Solirubrobacteraceae bacterium
GACGATCTGGATCGGCCGGTAGATCTCCCAGGACGTTTCCCGCGCGCCGCCGCCGCTGGGCTGCGTCACCCGCTGCGCCAGCAGAGCCGAGCTCGAAGGGTCGAACACGACCTCGAGTCCCACCCCGCGGTCGTTCGCCGCGAGCCCGACACCACTCCGCCCGAACGGGTCTGTCAAGGGCCCGAGCAGCCTCACGCCCGGAAGCGTGGCCGCGATTTCGAACAGGTCGGAGCGCTGGGCGGGGGACAGTCCCCGCCAACTCAGACGTTCGCCGATCAGGCCGAGGAGCACGAGCGGGCGGGCCTGCCCGGAGCGGCTGCCGGCCGCCGCGAGGAGCGCACTGCGGATCGCGGCGGCGTCCTGGGGAAGGGTGTCCAGCTCCCGCGGGCGGAATCCGAGGCACCTGGCCGCGTATCCGGATTCGACCACGCCCAGGCCCTGCTCGCGACCCTCTCTCGCCGCCCGCGCGCGGCAGCCCACAGCGGTCGTGGCGGCCATCGGGGGGCTCACGGTGGTGCGGCTGAAGCCGCTCCCGTCGGCGGCCTCCCACAGTTCGTCGCGGATCCTCGTCGTGACCTCGCACCCCGGCCACACCAGCTGCCCCTGGTGTTCGACCAGCCTGTAGCTGTACTGGCCGTCGCCGAGTGCTTCCCGGGGCTGCTCGCCCGCGACGGCCGCGAGCCGCGACAGCTCGGCCGACGCGTTCGGGGGGCCGACCTCGGGAACCCGGCCTCCGGGACCGCCCAGCGCGAACACGAGCGCGACCGCGACCAGCACGATCACCGCCGCCAGCACCACCCATGCGCGGCTCGGTCCGATGGCGAGGGGTCGCGTCCGTGACGGTGGCGGCGGGGAGTCGGTCACCGGGGTCCGATGTGCGGCGCGGCGCTCGACGGCGTCGAGCAGGTGCCGCTCGAGGTGGTCGAAGTAGTCGCTCACGTCACGCCCTCCTGTCCGGCCAGCCGGCGCAGGCGCGCGAGGGCGCGACTCACGCGCTGGCGGACCGCGGCCTCGCTCGCTCCGCTGGTGGTTGCGATCTCGTCGTATCCGCGCTCCTGGACGACTCGGGCCCAGAGCGCTTCGCGCTGGACCGCAGGAAGCCGGTCGAGCAGCTCGAGCAGCTCCGTTCCCTCGCCCGCGAGCTCCTCGACGCGGAGCAGGTCCTGGTCGTCGAGCCGCCCCTCGGGAATCCCGAGGCGACACCGGGCGCGGTCCTCGGCGCGGCCCCGGCGTTGTGACTCGGAGAGCTTGTAGCGGGCGATTCCGCACAGCCACGGCAGCGCGGTGTCGAATTCCGCCCGGTAGCGGCCGGCCGCGAGCAGAGCCGTGGCGAAGACCTCGGCCGCGAGTTCTCCGGCCAGCTCCCGATCCCCCGACCGGCGCATCAGGAAACCGACCACGGCCGGCAGGTGACGGCGGTAGAAGCACGCGAAGGCACGTCTGTCGCCCGCCGCGCTGGCGGCCAGCAGAGCGAGATCCGTATCTACCCCCGGGGAAGCCTGCATCTGTCCCAACATGGCAGCAGGGGGCCACCGTGTGACAGCGCCACCGAGAGTGGCGTGGTATTTGATGGACGATGGCCGCGGTCGGCGACGCCCAGCTCGACAACCCGATCTACGCCGCGCTGGGAGGCCCACATGCGCGGTTCGCGCGGGTGCGAGGGCGGGCCCGGCGCTATCGCGACGACGTCGCCCCGTTCTTCGCCCTGCCTCCGGAGCCGTCGGAGCAGGACTGGCGCGACGCCGCCGGGCTGTTCGACCCCGGCACCTACGCGGCGGTGTGGCTCGAGGGCAGCGGGCCGCCCGAGGGATGGAGGGCTGTGACGACGTTCGAGCTGGTCCAGATGGTGGGCGAGCAGGTCACCGGCGCCGCCTGCCCGGCCGCGATCCGGCTCGCGGCCGCCGACGTCCCGGAGATGCTCGAGCTGGTCACCGAAACCGAGCCGGGCCCCTTCCTGGCACGGACCGTCGAGCTCGGGGACTACCTCGGGATCCGGGACGGGGGGGAGCTCGTCGCGATGGCCGGGGAGCGCTTCCGGGTCGAGGGCTGGACCGAGATCAGCGCCGTCTGCACCCGCCCCGGCCACCGTGGCCAGGGGCTTGCCTCAAAGCTCATCGGCGCCCTCGTGGCCGGCATCCAAGCGCGCTCCGAAGGCGTGTTCCTGCACGTCCTCCAGGCCAACACGACGGCCATCCGGCTGTACGAAGAGCTCGGCTTTCGCATCAGGCTGAACGGCACGATCACGGTCGTCGGGCCGGATGCGGTCGGTGGCGGCCGATCGGTCTAGGCTCTGCGGAGAGATGGACACCCGCGGCGAGAGACCCCTCGCAGCTGCGCCCACGCTGCCAGCGGCACGGGGGTGGGCCTCCGTCATCTGCGCCGTGGTGGTATTCGCGCTCTGGCTGGCGACGGCGGCGGGCGCGGCGGCCTTCACCGCCCAGGGGAGCGTCGAACAGGTGTACGTCACCGGTCTCGGCCCCGGCGCCCAGGCGTCGCTCGTGGATCAGACCGGGGCGACCGTCGCCACCCGCCAGGCGGACTCGCTCGGCGGACTCCTGTTCCGCGACGTGACGCCGGGGACCGGCTACGAGGTCCGCGTGGGCGGCTCCGGTGAAGAATCGGAACCGCTCACCGTCCACTCTTCCGCCGCGGCCCCCTGGGACCCCGAAATCTACGACCAGTCGATCCCCGAAAGCGGGTACACGTACCTGACGACCCGCGACGGGACCAAGCTCGCGATCGACGTCCACCCTCCCGACAAACCGGCCTTTCCCTCGTTCGCCGAAGCCGGGCTCGGGACCCCCGCGTACAAGCCCCCCTACCCCACGCTGATCGAATACTCGGGTTACGGGTACGCGAACCCCAGGGGTCCAGAAAACGGGATTGCGGTGCTCGCCAACCTGATGGGGTTCGCAGTCGTCGACGTCAACATCCGCGGCACCGGCTGCTCCGGGGGCGCCTACGACTTCTTCGAAACACTGCAGAACCTCGACGGCTACGACGTGGTCGAGACGATCGCCCACCAGCCGTGGGTGCTGGACCACAGGGTGGGCATGTTCGGGATCTCCTACGGCGGGATCAGCCAGCTGTTCACGGCCAAGACACGCCCTCCGGACCTCGAGGCGATCGCGCCGCTGTCGGTGCTCGACGCGACCGGCACGACGCTGTACGCGGGCGGCATCCTGAACACCGGCTTCGCCGTCCCCTGGGCCGAAGAACGCCAGCAGAACGCCGAACCCGCAAGCCCCGGACACGGCCAGGCGTGGGCCTACGAACGGATCCGGGGAGGCGACACGACCTGTGCGGCCAATCAGGACCTGCACGGCGAGGCGACCAGCCTGCTCGAAAAAATCAAAGAGAACGCCACCTACGACCCGTCCGTGGCCGATCCCCTGGACCCGATCACCTTCGTGCACGACATCGACGTGCCCACGTTCATGGCCTGCCAGTGGGAGGACGAGCAGACCGGTGGCCACTGCGCCGACCTGGCCCAGCACTTCACCGGCACGCGACGGAAGTGGTTCACGTTCACCAACGGGGCCCACATCGACTCGCTCGATCCGTATACCTACGACCGCCTGTACGACTTCCTGGAGCTGTTCGTCGCCCACCGGGCGCCGATCTTCCAACAGACGCTGTCGCGGGTCCTGGCCCCGATCATCTATCTCGAAGCGATGGGGATCCCGCTGGGGAACCTTGTGACGCTCCCGCCCGACCCGATCCAGACCCTGACCAGCTACCGGTCGGCGCTGGCTGCCTTCCAGGCGCTGCCGGAGATCCGGGTCCTGTTCGACAACGGTGCCGGCACCTCGCCGCTCGGCGCCAGCATCGCCGGCGATCCCTATCCGGGCTTCGAAGACTCGTTCTCGGCATTCCCGATCCCCGGGACGGCCGCCCGCTACTGGTACCTGGGCCCGAAGGGGACGCTCACAGAACACCCTGCGAGCACGCCGGGCAGCGACTCCTACACCTCCGACGCGACCGCCACCCCGCCGACCGATTACTCGGCCGACACCGGCACGGGTGGCCTGTGGGGAGACGTCTCGCAATGGGAATGGAACTGGGCCCAGCCGCCCGCGGGCGACGCCGTGTCCTATGTGTCCGCGCCGCTCACCGGCGACGCCACCGCGATCGGAGGCGGGGCCGTCCACCTGTGGGTGCGTTCATCCACCCCGAACGTCGACTTCCAGGCGACGGTCAGCGAAGTCCGTCCCGACGGCAACGAGACCTTCGTCCAGGACGGGTGGCTGCGGGGCAGCGAGCGCAAGCTCGCCACCGGCGCGAACAACATGCTCAAGCAGCAGCCCACGGTGCTGCAGCCGATCCCCACCTTCCTCGCCTCCGACGAGGAACCGATGCCCGCCACCCGCTACGTCCCGGTCGTGATCCCGCTGTACTTCGAGGGGCACGTCTACCGCGCCGGGTCGCGGATCCGGGTCACGATCTCGGCGCCCAACGGCACCCAGCCGGTGTGGTCGTTCGACCAGACACAGCCCGAACGATCCACGGCGACGGAGTCGATCGCCTTCTCCGCCCTGATGCCCTCGAGCCTGATCCTCCCGATCGTGCCAGGGGTGGTCGTCCCGACGGGCCCACCGCCCTGCCCGAGCCTGCGCAACGAGCCCTGCCGCAGCTACCAGCCGCTCATCAACGACGGCTCCTGACGGGTCCGTCGGTTTCCGGCCGCTTCAGGGGCCGAACGGCAGCGTCACGTTCGAGGGGTACTGGTGGTCGTGCAGGACCGTGATCGTCCCGCCCAGCGACTGCCCCAGGGTGGGAGCCGGAGGGAGGGTCGAGATCGTGTCGGCGGTGGCGATCGTCAGCCGCAGCCGGTTGCCCGCCCTGACGATGTCGGAGGTCGGGTAGATCTCGATCTTGTATTCGGTCGGTTCTCCCGGTGTGACCCCGTGCTGGCTTTCTTTGGTGAACGGATGCCACGGGCGGATCATCAGGTGCTTGGGGCCGAAGGTGGACAGTTCGGCGTCGATGGCCCGCTGACTGGCGAGCAGGTAGCCGGCCGTGATCTGGTCGGAGGCCCCCGACGGTTCCACTTCGCTGAGGACCGCGATCAGGGTGGCGTCGGTCGTGCTCAGGGTCGCCCACAGGTTCCCGGTGATCAGACCCGTGATCTTCGTGGGCGAGCTCACCGGCTGGGAGGTGTAGGTGAGGGACGTGGCCTCGAAGGTGTTGTTGTTCGTGTCACACAGCGGGTTGGAGGCGGCCCCCGCGGTCCACTGCGCCGTCAGCCGCGAGCACGGGCTCGAGGCCGGCAGCAGGGGCGCGGTGTCGCCCGGTTCGCTGGCCGGTGGGGCGCTCGTGAGGGACCCGTCGTGCAGGGAGACCGCCGAGGAGCCGGAGGCGGCGCCGCTCAGATACAGGGGGCGGTAGCTCGTTTTCGGCAGCGGGAAGCGGGTGAAGTGTTCCCAGTGTTCGCCGTTGATCGAGTACAGGTTCACCTTCGGCGTCTTCTGGACCCCGTTCTTGGCCCCCAGCAGCCAGTGGCTGAACCATTCCTGCTTGAGGTTCGGATCTTCCAGTTCCGGTCCCTTGGTGATGTGGTAGTGGGGTGACATGATCAGCACCCGGTCCGGTGAACCCGTCAGCGATTCCCACAGCAGCGGCTCCCCG
>DATJOU010000189.1:0-4923 GCA_035506775.1 Solirubrobacteraceae bacterium
ATGCGGACGGCGGCGGCGGCGAGGGCGAGCAGGTGCCGGGTCTCGAGGAGCTGATCGACGGCAACGACGACGGACCCCTGCAGCCGCCGGCCGAGCCGGGCCGCACCGTGATCCTGACCTCGGGTACGACCGGGACGCCGAAGGGGGCCGCGCGCCGGCAGCCCGACTCGATCGAGCCGATCGCGTCGCTGTTCTCGAAGATCCCCTTCCGGGCCCGTCAGACGACGATGATCGCCGCGCCGATGTTCCACTCGTGGGGCTTCGCCCACTTCACGATCGCCCTGCCGCTCGCCTCCACGATGGTGCTGCGGCGGCGCTTCGATCCCGAGGACACGCTGCGGGCGGTCGCCCACCACTCGGCCACCGCGCTCGTGCTCGTGCCGGTCATGCTGCAGCGGATCCTCGACCTGGGCGAGGAGACGATCGCGCGCTACGACACCAGCTCGTTGCGGATCATCGCCCTCAGCGGCTCGGCGCTCCCGGGCGAGTTGGCGACGCGGGCGATGGACGTGTTCGGGGACGTGCTCTACAACCTCTACGGCTCGACCGAGGTCGCGTGGGCGACGATCGCCACACCCGCAGACCTGCGCGCAGCGCCGGGCACGGCGGGCACGCCACCGATCGGGACCGCCGTCAAGCTGCTGGACGAGAACGGGCGCGAGGTTCCCCGCGGACAGACCGGGCGCATCTTCGTCGGCAACGAGATGGTCTTCGAGGGCTACACCGGCGGCGGTGGCAAGGAGGTGATCTCGGGCCTGATGAGCACCGGCGACGTGGGACGCCTCGACGCGGCCGGGCGCCTGTTCGTCGAAGGCCGTGACGACGAAAAGATCGTCAGCGGCGGCGAGAACGTGTTCCCCCGCGAGGTCGAGGACCTGCTGGCCGACCACGAGCAGGTCGAGGAGGTGGCGGTGATCGGCGTGCCCGACGACGAGTTCGGCCAGCGGCTGCTCGCGTTCGTGGTCGCGCGGCCGGGGCGCGAGCTGAGCGAGTCCGACGTGCAGGCCCACGTGCGGGCCAACCTGGCCCGCTTCAAGGTCCCGCGAGAGGTGATCTTCCTCGAGCAGCTGCCCCGCAACGCGACCGGGAAGGTGCTCAAGCGGGAGCTTCAGAACGGCACCTGAGCGGCGCTAGCCTTGGCCCTATGGCCGCGGCTGCGCTGCAACTGGATCTCGGGTCGTTGCGGCTCACCCCCGGCGAGGGTCGGCGGCTGTCGCTGGAGGTACCGGTCGACCCGCTGGAGCTCGGCAGCGAGACCTACCGGGCCGAGCCCTCCCCGGTGCCGGTGGAGCTGAGCGTCTCGCGCATGACCGGCGGTGGCTACGCGCTGCTGCTGCGCTTCAGCGCGGCGCTCGCCGGACCGTGCATGCGCTGCCTCGCCACCGCCGCGCCGGTGGTGGAGGTCGAGGCCCGCGAGGTGGACCGGCCGGGCTCGGGGGAGGAGCTCGAGAGCCCCTACGTGGAGGACGAGACGCTCGATCTGGGAGCCTGGGCGCGGGACGCGCTGGCGCTCGCGATGCCGGTCAAGATCCTGTGCCGCGCGGACTGCGCCGGGCTGTGCCCCGTGTGCGCGGCCGACCTCAACGAGGCCGGTCCCGACCACCACCACGAGGCGGCCCCGGACCCCCGCTGGGCCAAGCTGCGGGAGCTTCGACTCGAGTAGCCCGCGGCGGGCTGCTGGTAGCCTTCCTCACTCCCATGGCGGTACCGAAGAAAAAGCAATCACACAGCCGCACGGCCAAGCGGCGGGCCCAGCACCGCATCGACGCTCCGTCGACGAACCTCTGCCCGCAGTGCCACAAGCCCCGCCGGCCACACCGGGTGTGCCCCGAGTGCGGCTTCTACGCCGGCCGTGAGGTCGTGAGCGCGGGCACGTCCGATCACGAACACGATCACGACCACTCCTGAGCGCGATGAGCGCTGAGGGCGCGCCCCCCGGGGGCGGGCCCCTGGTGGCGGTGGACTGCAACGGCGCGGACCTCGGCCCCGGAGAGGTTGCGGCGGGGGCGGCCCTGGCCGCCGAGCAGGGGGTGAGGGTGCTGCTGTTCGGCCCGGCGGCGAGCCTCGGCGAGCTCCCTCCCGGTGTCGAGGTCGAGGACTCGCCGGTGTCGATCGCGAAGGCTTCCGACCCTGTCAAGGCGGCCCGCACGACCCCCGAGGCCTCGATCGTGAGGGCGGCCCGCGCGGTCGCCGACGGCCGCGCGCAGGCGCTCGTCTGCGCCGGCGGGACCGGCTCGGCGCTGGCGGCGGGGATCTTCAACATCAAGCGGGCTCCGGGGATCTACCGGCCGGCCCTGGCGCTCCCGCTCCCGGTCCCCGAGCATCCGGTGACGCTGCTCGACGTCGGCGCCAACGCCGACGCGCGGCGTGAGCACCTGGTGCAGTTCGCCTTCATGGGCGCCGCCCTGGCGAGCTCGGTGCTCGGCGTCGAGCGCCCCCGCGTGGGCCTGCTCTCGAACGGCGAGGAGTCGGGGCGGGGCAGCGAGCTGGTGCTCGAGACCCACGCGCTGCTGGCCGAGAGGGCCCGGGGCGGCGGCTTCCTCGAGTTCGTAGGGAACGTCGAGGGCGACGACGTGGTCGCCGGGCGCGCCGACGTGATCGTCACCGACGGCTTCACCGGCAACGTCGCGCTGAAGCTGATCGAGGGGGTCTCGCAGACGATCCTCGGGGCGATCCGCACGGCCGCCGGGTCGTCGCTGCGGGGCCGTGCGGGCGGGCTGCTGCTGCGCACCGCTCTCGGCGGGTTCCGCGAGGAGATCGACCCCGAGGGCCCCGGCGGCGCCTACCTGCTCGGCCTGCGCCGGCTCGGGGTGGTGCCCCACGGCCGCTTCACCCGTCGCGGCTTCGCCAACGCCATCGTCCGCGCCGACCGGGGAGCCCGGGAAGATCTCGTCGGCAGGACCCAGCGCGCGCTCGAGGCGGCCGACGCGCTCAGACGCTCACCCGTGTCCGCGCAGCCCGTTAGCCTCCCCCGCCCATGACCGTCGGCAGCCGCGAGCAGGTGTTCGAGCTGATCCGCTCCCACCTGGCGGACGAGCTGGACCTGGACCCCGGCGTGATCGGAGAGCAGACGCGCTTCAAGGAGGATCTCGAGGCCGACTCGCTGGACCTGTATACGCTCGTGCAGGAGCTGGAGGACACCTACGGGGTCACGATGACCGACGAGCAGGCGGCCCAGATCCTGACCGTCGGCGAGGCCGTGGAGTTCGTGCTGGCCCATGAATGAAGCCGCCGATGATGCTGCTCGCACAGCTGCTCGACGAGCTCCCGGAGGAGCTCTCCCGTCAGGTCTTCACCCACGCCTCCTGGAGCGAGCGCCCGGAGGACTCCTACACGCGCCTGGCCTTCCTCGGCGACAGCGTGCTGGGGCTGGCGATCACCGCCCACCTGTATCCGCGCCTGGAGGCCGAGCGCTTCGGTGCCGGACGCCTGACGAAGATCCGCGCCCAGGCGGTGTCCGGGCCGTCCTGCCGCGAGGTTGCCGAACGGCTGGGATTGCCCGAGCGGATGCAGGCCTCCGCCCCGGCGGAGGTGCAGGCCAGCGCGGCCGCCCTGCTGGAGACCGACCGCGTGCTGGCGTCGGTGACCGAGGCGCTGATCGGCGCCTGCTACCTGAACGCCGGCTACGCCGCCACCGCCGAGGCGGTGGTCGAGGCCTTCGAACCGGAGATCGAGCGGGCGCTGCAGAACCCGGTCGACTTCAAGTCCGCCCTGCAGGAGCTCCTGGCCCGCCGCGGAGCGGCCGTCAGCTACGAGATCACGGCCGAGGAGGGGCCGCCCCACGACCGCCGCTACACGGTCACCGCACGGGTCGATGGGCGGCCGCTGGGCAGCGGCAGCGGCCGCAGCAAGAAGTACGCCGAGCAGCAGGCCGCACGCGTGACGGTCGAGCGGTTGATCGCCGAGCGGGCCGGGTGAGGGGTCGCCGGTGCGCCTGAAGTCGCTCACCCTGTCGGGCTTCAAGTCGTTCCCCGACCGCACCCGCCTGGACTTCGGTCCGGGGGTGAGCGTGGTCGTCGGTCCCAACGGCTCGGGCAAGTCCAACGTCACCGACGCCGTCCTGTGGGCGCTCGGCGAGCAGTCCCCGCTGGCGGTCCGGGGCGCCTCGATGCAGGACGTGATCTTCGCCGGCGGCCGTGGCGTGCAGCCGCGCAGCGCGGCCGAGGTGGAGGTGGTGCTCGACAACGACGACGGCACCGTGGAGCTCCCGTTGAGCGAGATCTCGATCGTGCGCCGTCTGGACCGCAACGGCGACGGCGGCTACTGGCTCAACGGCGCCCGCTGCCGTCTCACCGACGTGCTCGAGGTGCTGTCCGACACGGGGCTCGGCAAGGAGACGCACTCGGTCATCTCCCAGGGACGGGTCGACGCGATCGTGACCTCCAAGCCCCGCGACCGCAGGCTGCTGATCGAGGAGGCGGCGGGGCTCGGCAAGCACCGCAAGCGCCGCCGCCGCGCACAGCTGAAGCTCGAGCGCACGCAGGAGAACGTGGACCGCGCCCTCGACGTGGAGCGCGAGGCGCGCAGCCGCCTGCGCCCGCTCAAGCGCCAGTCCGAAGCCGCCAAGCTCCACGAGCGCCTGCAGCGCCAGATCCTCGATGCCCGCCGCGAGCTGCTGGCCGACCGCGTGCGGGTCACGGGCCAGGAGCTGGCAGCGTCCGAGCAGCGGGCCGCGACCGCCCGCGAGCGGCTGGCGGAGGTCGAGTCGAGCCTGCAGGAGACGCTCGCCCGCCGCCATGCCGCCGAGCAGGCTCTGGCCGAGCAGACCGCCCGCCGGGAGCAGCTCTCCCGCCGGGTGTACGAGGTGCGCGCGGCCCGTGAGCGGCTGGAGCTGCGCCGCGAGCAGGTGACGCGCAGGGCCGCCGAGCTCGACGCGCGCGTGCTGCGTGCGGCGGCGGAGCTCGGGCTCGCCGCGGCCCCGGC
>DATJOU010000190.1:0-7588 GCA_035506775.1 Solirubrobacteraceae bacterium
TGCGGGTTCTTCGCCGACGGCGGAGCCGTAGCTGTTGCTGATCTCGGTGGCTCCCAGTGCGACGGCCTCGTTGACCGCCTTGGCGAGGTTGGCCGAGGAGGCGTTGCTGGCCTCGACGAGCAGGATGTGGCAGTTCGGGCACACGGCCGAGACCATGTCGAGGTCGAGCGAGATCTCTTCGGCCCATTCGGCGCTCGGAGAGGGACGGGAAGAGCCACCTTCGTCGTTGACCCTGCGGAAGCACCCACCGGCGCAAGGTGCGATCCCGTAGTGGGCCCGGTATTCGTTCATATCGGCTTCCGCGTCCGGATCGTCGAACGCGTCGACGATCGCGACCGTCTGGCCGGATCCGGCCGTCGTCGAGGGCAGTTTGTACGCGCTGCGCAGGTTTTCCGGGGAGTAACCACCTTCGACCCCGTTTCCTCGAAGCTCGGGGCTCGTTTCCAGCTCGGGGCCCGCCGTGATGGCCCCGGCGCCGACGGGGCCGTTGCGTCGGGACCCCCTCGTCGGGTCCGAGATCAGATGGCAACGAGCCCCCCGCTTCGAGCCGCAGGCGAAGAAGGGGTGGGTCTTCGAGCGGTGCTCGAGCACCCGCCTCCAGTTGCCGTAGGACGGGGCAGCGGTGAGGCCGAGGAGGGCCAGGACGCCCAGCACGGCGACCACGCAGGACGTCTGCAGGAGCCGCCCAAAGCCGCCTGGTCGCGCTCCTGGTCTCGCCATCCTTGATCGCCTCGTCATCCCTGACGTAACACGTCCGCGTTCGCGCTCACGACAGTCCGTCGCCTGCCAAGATCGCGGCCTCCGGCCGCCATCGGAGCCGCCCGTCAAGGCTACCAATTCGACCTGCGGGCCACCAGGTCTGCAGGATCGAGATCGGCCCGCTGCGACCACGCCGCGCGAGCGGTAACGCGGCCCTCACGCCGCGTCCCCGACGCGAGGCAGGGGCCCGTCCCGAACAGACAAGCGCCCGTGTCCACGGCTCGGGAACACGGGCGCTCGCTGTGAGTTCTCGGCCGACCGCGACCCACCGGCCGGCGCGGATCGGCGGGATCGCTAGTTGACCTCGATGAAGAAGCCCTCGTTGGCGCCTTCTTCGACCAGTTCGTATTCTTTTTTGCTGTTCTGTTCGAAGGCCAGACCGTCGGTTTCGACCGTGATCTTGGTCGCCGCGGGACAGCTCGAGTTTTCGCCCTTGCCGACGGCCGCCAGCGGGGTCGTCGCGAGAGTTTCGGGTCCCACCTGGTTGGCGTCGATCGTCACCTGTACGTCTTTCGGCGTGAAGCCGCCGGCCAGGCCGGAGATGCAGTAGACGCCTTCTTCGGCTTCTTTGGCTTTGTTCTTCGGTTCGGTGGCGACCGTTATGCCGACGAGCGCTCCTGAAGATTCTTCGACGTCGCCTTCGGCGCTGATGTGTGCGTAACCGCCCACCCCGCCGCTGCCGTTTTCGCCTTTGGGCCCGGTGGCACCGCTTTCGCCTTTCGGCCCCGTGGCACCCGTCGCACCCGTCGGCCCTTCGGGACCTTCAGGTCCGCCGGAGGGACCCTGTTCACCAGTCGGGCCGGTGGCGCCGTTGGCGCCTTTGGGGCCGGTCGGCCCCGCGTTGCCCTTGATCGAGGCACCCGCCGGCCCCGTGGCACCGGTTTCGCCTTTCGAGCCCGCAGCCCCTGCCGGGCCCGCCGGGCCCGCTGTGCCACGATTGCCGCGCAGCTTCTTCATCACCGACGGCTTGATCTGCTTGGTCGAGGTGATGACGTAGTGAGATGCGGCCATGCTCGTCCCCGTGAGGGCGACGAACAGGGCAAGCCATGCGATGGCGTTGCGCCTGATTGACGTGACGATACGAGCGATCATCGGGTTTCCCAGCCTCCTGCAGTCATTGGTTTCTTCCCTGAAGCGTCGATCCGAATAGGGCTGCTTCCCTGGCCCTTGAGCGTAAAGGTTCCCATAAGGCGAATGTCGCAGTTACCTATTGCAACGTCGCTTGCGGGCCGGATCTTCCGCCACCCGATCTCCGCGGGTGGCTGCGGATAGCCTGGGTCCACCCATGCGCACGCTGATCGTCTCCGACCTCCACCTCGGCAGCGTCACGCGGACCGACGTCCTGCGCCGCCCCGAGCTGCGCGAGCCGCTGCTGGCCGAGCTGGACGGGGTGGACCGGGTGGTGCTGCTCGGGGACGTGCTCGAGCTGCGCCACGGTCCCGTCCGTGACGCGCTCGCGAGCTCACGCGAGTTCTTCGAGGCGCTAGGGGCGGCGATGTCGCAGGGGGAGATCCTGATCACCGCCGGCAACCACGACCACGCGCTGGTCGAACCCTGGCTGATCGCCCGCGGTCAGGAGCTCCAGCCTCAGCGGCTGCAACCCGAGCAGCTGATCGAGCCGGCGGCCGCGTCGCCCGCCCTCGAGCGGGTCGCCGAATGGTGCTCCCCGGCGAGGGTCACGGTGGCCTACCCCGGGGTGTGGTTGCGCGAGGACGTGTACGCCACCCACGGCCACTACCTCGACTCCCACCTGACGATCCCCACCCTCGAGCGCCTCACGATGGGCGCCATGGAGCGGGTGCTCCGCAAGCCTCCCGCGAGCCTCCGGGGGGCCTCCGACTACGAGTCGATCTGCGCCCCGATGTACGCTTGGCGGGACGCCGTGGCCCGCGACGAGCGCACCGGGTCGGCGCTCAACGGGATCGCCACCGTCACGGCCTGGCGGGCCCTGCGTGGGGAGGACCCGGCGGCAGCCGAGGCCGGTGCCCGACCCCGCTCCGGAGCGGCCCTGCGCCGGCACGCCCGCCGGCTGCGCACCCGCGCGCTGGTGGCTGGGTTCCCGCTGGCGGTGGCCGGGCTGAACCGTGCGGGCCTGGGCCCGCTGCGCAGCGACGTCTCACCCGAGGAGCTGCGCCGTGCCGGTCTCGAAGCGATGGGTCAGGTTGCCGACAGGCTCGGCCTCGGCGCCCCCTACGTGGTCTTCGGACACACGCACCGCACCGGGCCCCTGCCCGGTGACGAGCAGGGCGAGTGGCGCTCCCCCGGCGGGGCCCGGCTGCTCAACTCCGGCAGCTGGGTCTACGTGTCGGTGTTCGCCTCCGAGACCCCCGCCGACAACCCCTACTGGCCGGGAGGGTGCGTGATCGTCGAGGACGAGGGCCCACCCCGCGTAAAGCGCCTGCTCCAGGGCTTCACCCGCGCCCAGATCGCCCCGCCGCGGCGGAGGCGGTCGAGCGGGAGCTCGTCGTCGCAGCCGGCGCCCGCGGCGGGCTAGCCGATGCTGCCGACCATCTCCAGCTGGATCAGGCGGTTGAGCTCGACGGCGTACTCCATCGGGAGCTCCTTCGTGACGGGCTCGATGAAGCCGTTGACGATCATCGCCGCGGCCTCGTCCTCGGTGAACCCGCGGGAGCCCATGTAGAACAGCTGGTCGTCGGAGATCCGCCCCACCGTCGCCTCGTGGGCGACCGTCACGTGGGGGTTCTGGATCTGGATGTCGGGCCACGTGTCCGACCGCGATTCGCCGTCCATCATCAGCCCGTCGCACTGCACACGGGCTTTCGAGCCGGCCGCGTTGTGGCCCATCTTCACGAGCCCCCGGTAGCCCATGATGCCGCCGTCCTTGGAGATCGACTTGGCGAGGATGTTGGAGGTCGTGTTGGGCGCCAGGTGCACGACCTTGGCCCCGGTGTCCTTGTGCACGCCCTTCCCGGCCACACCGACGTTGAGGTGGTCGGCGCGGGCACCCTCGCCCATCAGGAACGAGCCCGGGTAGAGCATCACGTACTTGGCCCCCATCGAGCCCCCGACCCACTCGACGGTCCCGTTGGCGTCCACGACCGCCCGCTTGGTGTTGAGGTTGTAGACGTCCTTGGACCAGTTCTGGACGGTCGTGTAGCGGGCCTTGGCGCCCTCGTGGACGAAGATCTCCACGACCGCGGAGTGCATCGAGTTGACGCTGTAGGTCTGGGCCGTGCAGCCCTCGATGTAGTTCACGTCCGAGCCCTCGTCGGCGATGATCAGCGTGTGCTCGAAGGTGCCCTCGCCGGCACCCTCCATGCGGAAGTAGGCCTGCAGCGGGAGGTCCACCTTGACGCCCTTGGGCACGTACACGAACGACCCACCCGACCACACGGCTCCGTGCAGGGCCGAGAACTTGTTGTCCTGCGGGGGGACGCATTTGTTCATGAAGTACTTCTGCACCAGCTCGGGGTAGCGGCTGATGGCGGTGTCCATCGAGCAGAACAGGATCCCCTGCTTGGCGTACTGCTCCTTGAGGCCCTCGTAGACCGGCTCCTGGCGCCACACTCCGACCACGCCGGCGAGGTGCTCGCGCTCGGCCTGGGGGATGCCGAGGTCCTCGTAGGTCTGCTTCATCTCGGCCGGGACTTCGTCCCAGCTGTTGTAACGGCCGGCCGTCGGGGGCGAGTACAGAACCAGCTCGTCGAGGTTCAGCCCACCCAGGTCCGGGCCCCAGTTCGGGATCGGCTTGCGTTCGAAGATCTCCAGCGCGCGGAGTCGTTTCTCGGCCATCCAGTCGGGCTCTTCCTTGATCTTCGAGAGCTCGCTGATCACCTCGCGGGAGATCCCCTGGCGGGCACGCAGCTGGCCCTGTTCGTCCTCCACGATCGGGCTGGGCTTGGCGACTTTGGTGCGGTCAAGTGTGGCCATGGGGTTCCTCGAGTAGCGGGGGTTTGTGAATCCTGTGCTCTGAAGTAGGAATTCTATCGCGGGGTCCACCCGGAGCCCTCGCCGCTCAAGCGGGCCAGGCGTCGTCGCCCGTGACGGCCCCGCGGACGGCCTTCAGGCCCAGCAGGGCGCACTTGCGCCTGGTCGCCGAGATCGGGATCCCGAGCAGCTCCAGCAGCCAGTCGGCCCCCAGCTGACCGGCCTGCGAGAGCTCCATCCCTTTCAGCTCCTCGGAGGAGATCGAGGCGGCGGCCTGGGAGATCGCGCAGCCGTGCCCGTGGAAGCGCAGGTCGGCGATGCGGTCGTCCTGCACGCGGATGTGGACTCCCAGCTCGTCCCCGCAGAGCGGGTTGTGCTCGAAGGCCTCGAGGTCGTGCGGCTCCAGCTCGCCGAAGTTCCGCGGGTTCTTGTAGTGGTCGAGGATGTAGTCCCGGTACAGGTCGTCCATCAGCCCACCTGCGCGGCGGCGGCAGATCCCTCTAGGGCGAACACCTCGCGGGCCCCGTGCAGGGCCGCCAGCAGCGCCTCCACGTCGGCGGGCTCGTTGTACACGCCGACGCTGGCCCGCGCGGTCGCCGTCACGCCCAGGCAGCGCATCAGCGGCTGGGCGCAGTGGTGGCCGGCCCGGATGCAGACTCCCTCGCGGCTCACCAGCTCGGCGACGTCGTGGGGGTGGATCCCCTCGACCGTGAACGACACCAGCCCGCCCCGCGAATCGGCCTCGGGTGGCCCCACGACGCGCACGCCCGGCACCTGGGCGAGGCCGTCGAGCAGCAGCCCGGTGAGCTCCCGCTCGTGCTCGCGCACGCGCTCCATGCCGAGCCCGTCGAGGTACTCGACCGCCGCTCCCAGCCCGACCGCCTCGGCGATCGGGGGGGTGCCGGCTTCGAACTTCCACGGCAGCTCGTTCCAGGTCGCCTCCTGGAAGTCCACCGAGGAGATCATGTCCCCGCCGGTCAGGAAGGGGGGCATCCGCTCGAGCAGCTCCCGGCTTCCGTGCAGCACCCCGACGCCGGTCGGCCCGAGCGCCTTGTGGCCGGTCCAGACGTAGAAGTCGGCCCCCAGCGCGTTCACCTCGACGGGCATCTGCGGGACCGCCTGGGCGCCGTCCACGAGCGTCACCGCTCCGGCCTCGCGGGCGCGGCGGGCGATCTCGGCGACCGGGTTGATCGTGCCGAGCACGTTGGAGACGTGGGCGAATGCCACCATCCTCACGTCGCCCCGGGCCAGCTCGCCGTCGAGGGCCTCCAGCGACAGCTCCCCGCGGCCGTCCACCTCGAGGTAGCGCAGCTCGGCCCCCCGCTCGCGGCACAGGAGCTGCCAGGGGACGAGGTTGGCGTGGTGCTCCATCTGGGTCACGAGCACGGCGTCGCCGGGGCCGACGTTCGAGCGCCCCCAGGCGTAGGCGACGAGGTTGATCGCCTCGGTCGCGTTCTTGGTGAAGATCGTTGTCTCGGGGATCGCGCCCGTGAAGGCGGCCACTCGCCGGCGGGCGCCCTCGAAGGCCGCGTCGGCCTGCTGGGCGAGCTCGTAGACGCCGCGGTGGACGTTGGCGTTGTGCTCAAGCAGGTGGGAGGCCTGGGCGTCGATCACCGCCTGTGGCTTCTGCGAGGTTGCGCCCGAGTCGAGGTATACGAGCGGCCGTCCGGCGAACTCGCGGGTGAAGATCGGAAAGTCCCGGCGGACCCCGAGGCTCCCGTCAGCGGCTGGTGGCATAGGTCTCGATGTCCTCACGGGCGTGGGCGAGCTTGTCGGCCAGCTTGGTCCGCACCAGCTCCTGCAGCGGCTCGTCGGCGAGCTCGGCGATCAGCGGCTCGAAGAAGCCCTCCACGATCACCCGCACGGCCGTCGGCCGGTCCAGGCCCCGCGACTGCATGTAGAAGATCGCGCCCTCGTCCAGCTCCCCGACCGTGCCCCCGTGGGAGGCGGACACGTCGTCGGCCGACACGAGCACCGAGGGGATCGCGTCGATGCGGGCCTTGGGGGACAGCATCATCGAGTGGATCTGCAGGTAGGTGTGGGTCTGCTGGGATCCGGGGTCGATCTGGATCAGGCCCTCGAAGCTGGCCCGGCTCTCCCCGGTGGCGATCCCCCTCCAGTGGACGTCCCCCTCGGAGGGCCCGGTCTCGTGGAGGTCCACCGCGAACAGGTCGAGGTGCTCCTTCTCCTCGGCGAAGAAGATCCCCCGGAAGGCCATCTCGCCGCCCGTCTCGGACACCGCCAGCTCGAGGTGCTGGCGCACGAGGTGCCCTCCCAACAGCGACGGCAGCCAGTGGCAGTAGGCGTCCCGGCCCACCCCCACGAAGCGGGTGGAGACGTCGTAGACCTCGCCCGTCCCCCAGTCCTGGACCTGGGCCAGGCGGCAGCGGGCGCCGTCCTTCAGGTACATCTCGAAGGCCCCCGCGTGCAGCGCCTGGCGGCGGTCCTCGGGGTACTCGGAGAAGTCGTCCGCCAGCTCGTACTCGTGCAGCCTGAACTCGCTGCCGGTGTCGCCCACGACCAGCGTGCGCCCGAACTGGGCCACCCCGGGCCGCTCGATCGCGTACACGATCTCGAACGGGTCCTCCACCGCCAGCCCATCGGGGACGTACAGGAAGGCGCCGTCGCGCCAGAAGGCGGCGTTGGCGGCCTCGAGCTTGTGACGGTCGATCGTCAGCCGCCGGGAGTACCAGCTCGAGACGAGCTCGGTGTGCTCGCGGAAGGCCTCCTCCAGCGAGCACAGGATCACGCCCCGCTCGGCCAGCTGCGGGTCGAGCTCGACGCTCACGAGCCCGTCGGCGCCCTGCACCAGCCGCCCGGCCCGGGGGCGCTCGGGCAGGGTGCGGGCGACCACGTCGGGCAGCTGCCCACCGGCCGGGGGTGTCCCGGCCGTGGCGCTCTCGCCGAACGGCTCCAGCGCCTGGAGGTCGAGGCTCTGCAG
>DATJOU010000191.1:0-11047 GCA_035506775.1 Solirubrobacteraceae bacterium
GAAGACGGCGGCCCTGTTCGAGGCCGCCTGCCGCCTGGGAGCGCTCTCGGCGGCCGACCGGTCGCGCTCGCTGGCGGACGCCCTGGGGGCTTTCGCGCGGCGGATCGGGCTCGCCTTCCAGGTCCTCGACGACGTGCTCGAGGTGGCGCTCCACGCTGGCCATCCGCTCGCGCAGGTCGTGACCCCCCCGCTGCAGGATCCGCTCCAGGCCGTCAACCGCCTGCGGCTCGTGGTGGGCCGGTTGCTCGACGACGCTCACGACCGGCGCTCCTCGGCCACCGTGCCGGCGTGGATCGCCACGATTCCGCCGGCCAGCAGCACGCCGGCGACGTCGGCGATCCCCGCGCGACCCATCTCCGCGGCCAGCTCGGGCAGCTGGGGAAAGCGTTTCACCGAGCTTGGAAGGTAGCTATAGGCCTCTCCGATCGTCTCCCCGGCGCCCGTCCCGCGGCGCGCGAGCCCCCTCGCGAGCAGCCCCGCCAGGCGGCCGAGGGCCGGGACCAGGCGGTCGAACCAGAGGCGGTAGAACAGCGACAGGGGTGCCCGCGTGGGCGTCGTTATCTCGAGCACCACCACCCGTCCTCCCGGGCGCACCACCCGCGCCATCTCCGACAGGCCCCTCCCCAGGTCCTCGAAGTTGCGCGCCCCGAAGGCGACGGTGGCGGCGTCGAAGCGGTCGTCCGGGTAGGGCAGCGACATCGCGTCGGCCCATTCGAAGCGCGGCTCCACCCGCGGCCGTGCGGCCCCGTCGGCCGGCGGGTGGGCGCTCTTGGTCCGGGCCCGGTCGAGCATCGCCTCGGAGAAGTCGGCCCCCACCACCTCCCCCCCGGGCCACACCCTCGCGCCGAGCTCGAGCGCCAGGTCCCCGGTGCCTGTGGCGAGGTCCAGCACGCGCTGGCCCGCGGCCAGCCCCGTCAGGTCCGCCGCCCGCGCCCGCCAGCGGTGGTGCAGGCCCGCCGTCATGGCGGTGTTCATCGGGTCGTATACACGGGCGATGCGGTCGAACATCCGCCGCACCTGGTCCGCCGGGAGCCGGCCCGCACCCATTTCCGAGGCGGCTCCGGGCGGAGAGCTATTTGCTGAGCGAGAGGAAATTGACGATCGCGCTGAACTTCGCGGGCGGCAGGTTCTTGAACGACGGCATCGGCGCCGTCGGGTTCACGAGCGTCCGGGCGATCGCCTGATGGGGAAGGCGGGCGCCGATGTGGGTGAGGTTCGGCCCCGGCCCGGCATTCCCGTTGTCCCCGATCTTGTGACAGGCGAGGCAGCCGGACTGGGCCACCGCTTTCTTGCCGGCTTCGTATTCGGCCAGGATGTTGCCTCCGGCAGCGATGATCGCCGGCGGGGTCGCCTCTTCGATCGCGGTCGGCGAGCCCGCGTTGGCGCCCTGGTAGGTGAGCAGCGCCATCGCCCCGATCACCACGATCGCGGTGGTGGTGGCGATCGGTCGGCGCTCGGGGCGGCGCTCCGGGCCGCGGTCGTAGAACGGCAGCAGGAACAGCAGGATCATCCCCAGCGTCGGGATTCCGATCGTCGCCAGCTGCACCAGCGCGGGCGGCTTGATGACGCGCAGGACCTCGAACAGGAAGAAGAAGTACCACTCCGGCCGCGGCACGTAGGTGGTCGTGGTCGGGTTCGCCTTCGACCCCAGCTCGGCCCCCAGCACCAGCGACATCGTGATGATCACCGCCATCACCACGCACGCCATGGCGGCATCCTTGGCGACCGCGTAGGGGAAGAACGGCTTGCCTTCCGCCTTCAGGGCCGAGTATTCGCGGAGGTATTCCTCCTTCTGGCGCTGGTTCACCCGAACGCCCCCGGGCGCACGGCCACCGTGCTGCCGTTTCCGCAGCCCACCACGGCCGCTAGACCTCGGCCTCTCGCAGCTCGGGCTGAGGTTTCGCTTTCTGCCAAGGCGGGGCGGTGGTGCCGAGCTTTGTCACCAGGTACAGGTGAGCGCCGATCAGCGCGATCAGCAGACCGGGTATCAGCAACATATGGATGGCATAGAAGCGCGACAGGGTGGTGGCATTGAATTCCGAGCCACCGCGTAAGAAGTCACTCAAATAGGGACCGAGCAGCGGACCGGTGCCGTTGATGTTCACACCCACGACGGTTGCCCAGTAGGCGCGCTGGTCGAAGGGGAGCAGGTAACCGGTGAACGACATCACCATCGTCAGGATCAGCAGAACCACGCCGATCACCCAGTTCAGCTCCCGGGGATACTTGTAGGCACCGAAGAAGAACACCCGTCCCATGTGCAGGAACACGAGCACCACCATCACGCTCGAGCCCCACTTGTGCATCCCGCGCACGAACTGGCCGAGGAACACGTCGTTGGTGACGTAACGGATCGATTCGTAGGCGCCGCCCGAGGGGTCGGGGCGGTAGTACATCGCCAGGAACACCCCGGTGACGGCCTGGCTCAGGAACGCGAACAGGGTCGCCGACCCGAGCGTGTAGAACCAGTTGGTCCCCTTCGGGACCTTGCGGAACATCAGCCAGCGGGCGGCTCCCGTGACCGAGGTGCGCTCGTCGACCCAGTCGACGACGCTGATCCCACCCTCCTTGAGGTGCTCGTCCAGCCCCGCGCCGTTGGCTTCCCCGGGGCGCGGAGGCGGTTCCTTCAGCGGGCCGGGGATCGGGGGAGCCGGGATCTTCGGTGCCCTGGGCATCGCCGTGAGCTGCGCCCGGGCCTACAGTTTCTGCGCCCCGGGGCGCGACGGGTAGAGGTACTGCCCGACCCCGTCGAGCGGCTCGCCGGGGTCGCGGGGGGAGAAGGGCCGCAGTTCCATGTCGAGGCTGTAGCGCGGGCCGAGCTGTACCTGATCGCCGATCACGCGCGTGTAGAAGCGGTCGAGCGGCCGCACGGGCGGTCCCCCGACGGGAACGCCGAGCAGGTTGTATACGCCGCCGTGACACGGGCAGATGAAACGCTCCGCGGCGTCCACCCAGCGGACCGGGCAGCCGAGGTGCGCGCAACGGTCGGAGACCGCGATGAACTGCCTTCCGCGGTCGTAGCGGTCCGTGTCGATCGCCGGGTTGAACTTGCGCACGTAGGCCGTCGTCTTGCCGGCTTCGCCGATGTTCGGTTCCAGCGTCAGCACGACCGGGAGGTAATTGAACTCGTTGAACTGGTCCACGGTCCCGACCGTTTCCCAGCGCGCGGGTTTGCTTTTGAAGATCGGTCCCAGCGCCAGCCCGAGGGCCGGGAGGGTGAACGACATGGCCGCGATCGCCCCGGCCGTGTTGGCCCCGACCACCATGAATCTGCGACGGGTGACGGTCTCGCCGTCGTAGGCCCCCGGGATGCCCCTGTCGAGGGTGTATTTCGATTTCTGTCCTGCGTGTCGGTCGGGCACCGGCGCAAACAATATCGAGGCGGGCCTAACTCGCCGCCGTCACACCCTCCGCACTTGTGCGCATTGCCGCGAGTGCCTCCGGTGACCCCGCCCTTGCCAGCTCCTTCGCGCGGCGGTGCTCCGGTGTGGACCCCCACCCGACCGCCCGTCCGCCGGCCCGCCACACGGCCTCGGCCAGCTCCACCTCACCGGCGGCCTGCGCCAGCGCGCTGAGGGTGATCGTGTCGGCAAGCTCGCTGACCGCGTGCGTGTCCCCGATCGCCACCAGCCTCGCCAGCCCGATCGCGTACAGCTGGTCGCCCGCCAGCAGCCCGAGGTCGGCTTCGGGAGGACGCACCAGGCGGGGCTCGCCGTAGTGGACCAGGTAGCCCTCGTAGATCGCCTCCAGCAGCAGCCGGTACTCATCCTCGCGGCCCTCGACCCGCGGTCCCGCGGCCGCCAGGGCCGCCGCCGCGCACGATTCCCCGGTGGGGGGCCCCGCGGCGGTGGGGGGCCCCTCGGGTGCCGCGCCGTCGCTCAGCATCCCCGCCAGCAGGCCCCCGCGGTCCTCGAGCAGGGCCCGCAGCCGCTGCAGGGAGCCGCCGGCGTCCCCGTCGGGGGGCTCCTCCGTGGCCGGGGAGCCGTCCGCGACCCCGCTCACGCCCGCTCTCGCTCGGGCAGGGCGGCGAAGGCGGCCGAGGCCGCGGCGAGGGTTCGTTCGAGGTGCTCCTCGGTGTGTGCCAGCGACGGGAACCAGGCCTCGAACTGGGACGGGGGCGGGTAGACCCCGCGCGAGAGCAGCTCCCGGCACCAGCTCGCGTGCGCCTCCAGGTCGCAGTCCTTGGCGTCCTCGAACGACCGCACCGGGCGCTCGCTGAAGAACACGCACAGCAGGCCCGTGACGCTCTGCACCTGAACCGGGACCGAGGCCTCCCGGGCGGCGGCCAACAACCCTTCGGCGAGCCTCGTGGTGGTGGCGGACAGGCGCACGTAGGCGAGCTCGTCCAGCTGCTCGAGCGTGGCGATCCCGGCGGCCATCGCCAGCGGGTTGCCCGACAGCGTGCCGGCCTGGTAGACCTCGCCGGCCGGGGCCAGCATCCGCATCACCTCGCTGCGTCCGCCGACGGCTGCGGCGGGCAGCCCGCCTCCGATCACCTTGCCCATGATCGTCAGGTCGCCCGCCACGCCCGTCAGCTCCTGGGCCCCGCCGGGGGCCACCCGGAAGCCGCTGATCACCTCGTCGAGCACCAGCAGCGCCCCGTTGGCGTCGGCCTGCTCCCGGAGCAGGTCCAGGAACCCCTCCCGGGGGGGCACGAGACCCATGTTGGCGGGCAGCGGCTCGGCCACGATCGCGGCCAGCTCGTGCTGCTCGCAGGCCGCCCGCAGCGCCTGCTCGTCGTTCCACGGCACCACCACCGTGGCCGCCGCGGCGCTCTGCGGGACCCCCGGGCTGGACGGCAGCGCGCCGGTGGCCAGACCCGAGCCGGCCTGCGCCAGCAGCCCGTCGAGGTGGCCGTGGTAGGCGCCGGCGAACTTCAGCACCCGCTCGCGGCCGGTGAAGGCCCGCGCCAGCCTCAGGGCGGTCATCGTGGCCTCGGTCCCCGAGGAGGTCATGCGCACCATCTCGACGCTCTCGACCCGCCTGACGACCTCGGCCGCGAGCGTCACCTCGGCCGCCGTGGGGGCACCGAAGCTGGTCCCCCGCGACATCGCCTCGGCCAGCGCGGCCAGCACCTCGGGGTGGGCGTGGCCGAGGATCAGCGGGCCCCAGGAGCAGACGTAGTCCACGAAGCGGTTCCCGTCCACGTCGACGAGTTCGGCCCCCTCGCCGCGCTCGACGAAGATCGGCTCCCGCCCGATCGCCCCCATCGCCCGCACCGGCGAGTTGACGCCCCCGGGGATCAGCTCCAGGGCACGCCGGTAGAGCTCAGCCGAGCGCGTGTCGGTGAGTGAGGCGCTCAGCGGTCCGTCCCCCCGGCCGTCGTGTCGCGCTCAGGGCGCGTGCTCGGACTCCCAGTTCTTGAAGTCCTCGGTGAAGTACAGCAGGCGGATCTTCTTGAACTCGGTGGAGGAGTACAGCGTGGCCCGTTCGTCGATCCCGGTGTCCGACGCGATCGCGTCGAGGATCGCGTCGCACTCCTCCTTGGAGCGCCCATGGGCCATCGTGAACACGGAGTAGGGCCAGTCCTCGTAGGTGGGCCGCTGGTAGCAGTGGGAGATCCCGCGCACGGCCGCCATCCTGCGGCCGACGTCGAGGATCTGCTCGTCGGGCACCTTCCACACCCCCATACCGTTGGCCGAGAACCCTGCCCGGCGGTGGTACAGGATCGCCGCCACGCGCCGCAGCAGCCCCCGCTCCCGCATCCCGTCGAGGTGCTCGAGCAGCCGCTCCTGCGTGACCCCGAGCTCGGCCGCGGCGGGGGCGTACGGTTCCTCCACCACCGGCATGTCCCCCTGCAGCGCGCGGATCACGGCGACGTCCCAGTCGTCGTAGGGCTGGGGGTCGAGCTCCACCGGGTCGCTGACGGCGGTGGCGCTGGCGAGGTCCCGGGTGTCGCCCTCCATCTCGAGGTCCATGCGGATCTTGAACAGCTTCAGCGTCGGCAGCTGACGGACCGAGGTGGCGCCGGACTCGCGCGCCAGCACCTCCAGCGTGCCGTCCAGCCCGAGCTTCGAGTCGGGCTCGGTGGCGATCGTGAACCACAGGTTGAAGTCGTGGTTGCGCAGGTAGTTGTGGGACACCCCCGGGTGGGCGTTGATCACGCCCGCCGCCCGGTGGGGGTAGGTGGGATCGACCTTGGCCGCCACCAACATCGAGGAGTAGCCGAGCGCCCGCGTGTCGAAGATCGGCGTGACCTGACGGATGATGCGCTGCTGGAGCAGGCGGGCGGTGCGCTCGATCGCATCCCGCTCGCCGAAGCCCTCGGTGTCGGCCAGGCGGGCGACCTCCCGGTAGGGGCGGGGGGCGATCGGGAAGCTCCCCTGCATCAGGTTCAACAGCCGCCGGTCGAGGTCCTCGAGCGCCACCGCCGCACCTCCGCTGCGGCTGCGCAGCTTGGGCGCGGCCGTCGGCGCCGCCCGGTCGGGCTCGCTCAGCTCTGCTCGGCCAGCCACCGGGCTGCGTCCTTGGCGTGGTAGGTGACGACCACGTCCGCGCCGGCGCGGCGCAGGGAGGTCAGGATCTCGAGCACCACGGTGCGCTCGTCGAGGTACCCGGCGGCGGCCGCGGCCTTCACCAGCGAGTACTCCCCCGAGACGTTGTAGGCGGCCACGGGCAGGTTGGTCTCGCGCCGGACCGCGGCGATCAGGTCGCCGTAGGCGAGGGCCGGCTTGACCATCACCATGTCCGCCCCCTCCTGCACGTCGAGCTGCACCTCGCGCAGCGCCTCACGCCCGTTGGCGGGGTCGAGCTGGTAGCCGCGGCGGTCGCCGAAGGCGGGGGTCGAGTCGGCCGCCTCGCGGAACGGCCCGTAGAAGGCCGAGGCGAACTTGGCCGCGTAGGCGAGGATCGGGGTTTCGGAGAAGCCCTCGGAGTCGAGCTCCTCGCGGATCGCCCGCACGCGCCCGTCCATCATGTCCGAGGGCGCCACCACGTCGGCGCCGGCGCGGGCGTGGCTGACGGCGGTGCGGGCCAGCAGCTCGAGCGTGGAGTCGTTGTCCACCGACCCGTCCTCGAGCAGCACCCCGCAGTGGCCGTGGGTGGTGTACTCGCACAGGCACACGTCGGTGATGATCAGCAGCTGGGGCAGGGCGGCCCGGATCGCGCGCACGGCCAGCTGCACGACCCCCTCCTCGTCCCACGCGCCGGAGCCCTGCTCGTCCTTGGCGTCGGGGACCCCGAACAGCATCACCGCGCCGAGCCCCAACTGGGCGGCCAGGCGGGCCTCCTCGACGGCGGCGGTCAGCGACAGCCGCTCGACACCTGGCATCGAGGAGATCGGCTGGCGCTGGGGCACCGAGCCGTCGGCCCCGGAGCTCACGAACAGCGGCAGTACCAGCTGCCCGGCCCGCAGGTCGGTCTCGCGGACCAGCCCGCGCAGGCCCGCGCTCGAGCGCAGCCGGCGCATGCGCGTCTGTGGAAAGGCCATCCTGGCTTGAGGTTAGAGCCTTGCGCCCGCTCGGGCGAGCCCCACACGGGCGATCGCCCCGTAAGCGAGGGTCAGCCCGATCAGGTGCACGAGCGAGACCCACAGTCGCGGCCCGGTGTCGTTGACGGCGCAGTCGAGTGCCTCCAGCGCCGAGCGGAACGGGAACACGAACGCGATCACGTCGATCACGTGCGTCAGCGCACCGGCCACCGAACCGTCGGGGACCAGCGCCAGGAAGGCCAGCGGTAGGGTCGCCAGCAGCGCCAGCAGAGAGGCGGCCCGGACCTCCCGGGCGAGCACCCCGATCGTCACACCGACCGCGCCGAAGGCGAGCGCCGCCCCCGCGAGGGCCACCAGCCATAACCCCGCTCGCGACCATTCGAGGGCCACGAAGGCCCCGATCCCGGCGAGCAGCCCGAACCCCAGCACGAACGCGCACGCCGCCGCCAGCAGCACCTTCTCGGAGATCAGCAGGGTGGGCGACACGAGCCCCCGGAGCAGCCGCGCCAGCACCCCCTCCTCCCGCTCCAGGGCGAAGCTCCCCGCCGCCAGCAGCACCCCCACGAGCATCAGCGAGATGCTCACCGCGACCACCACGGCGAAACGGTTCAGGGGCGTGCGACGCCCGTGCAGGAGCCTGCTGTCGACCGCGATCGGCTGCCCGATGGCCGACAGCACACGCTTGCTGGAGGCGAGGTTCTCCGAGGCGAAGCGCGCCACTTCGTTGATCTGCTGCAGCTGCGTACGGGTCTTCCCGGGGGGCGTGCGGGCGATGATCCGTTCGAGCGTCGGCGGGATTGCTTCCAGCCCCACCGGCAGCTGGGAGATCCCCAGTTCCTGCAGCTTTTCCCCCTTCAACAGCCCTTCGATGGCGCTCGCGGCGACCCGCTGGATCTGTTCGGAGAAGGCCAGGTTCCCCCGGGCGACGTCGGATTCGATCTCCGCGCGCACCAGCGACTGTTCCAGCGCGTTGCCGTTGTAGATCACTTCCAGCGGCGCCCGCTCGGTGCCGGAGGCCAGCCGGGCGGCGAGATCGGGGGGGATCACGATCGCCGCCAGCACATCCCCGCTCTTGACTTTGGCGACCGCGTCCTCGCGGCTGGAGGCCCTCACCGTGTCGGTCTGGGAGAGCAGTTCGTTGGCGTAGCGGTCGACTTCCAGCTTCTGCCCGCCGAGATGGATCACCTCGCCCGGGGGGGTTTCGTCGGCGATCGCCACCCGCGCCCGCGAAGGTCCCCGCGAAAGCGCCACCCCGATCAGCACCGCGATCACCACCGGGTAGACGATCAGCAGCACCAGCAGCAGCCGCGAGCGGCCGAGGATCAGCAGGTCCTTGCGCAGCAGCCACCTCATTGCAGGAACCGCACCAGCGCCCGCTCGAGGTCGCCGTCGGGCGGCTCCCCGCCCGCCTGCATCAGCTCGGCCGGGCTGCCGTCGAGGCGCGCCTCGCCCTCGTCGAGCACCAGCACGCGGCGCGCGTGGCGGCTGACCTCACCGATGTTGTGGGTCGAGTACAGCACCGCTGCACCACCCTCCACCAGGCCCTCGATGAACTCCCACAGCCGCTCCCGCTGACCCGGGTCGAGCGCCGCCGTGGGCTCGTCGAGTGCCAGCACGGCGGGCTGGGCGATCAGCGCCAGGGCCACGTTGACGCGCTGGCGATTGCCCCCGGAGAGCCTTCCAACCGGCTCCTCCGCGCGGGACGCCAGCGCGGTCTGCTCGAGCATCCCGGCGGCCGCCTCGCGGGGATCCTCCAGGCGCTCGAGGTGGGCGAACAGCTCCAGGTTCTCGCGCACCGACAGGCGCAGGTACACGGCCGCCCGCTGGGGGGCCCATCCGATCCTCCCGCCGGAGAGCTCGAAGCCTCCGTCGCTCGGCTCGACCGCGCCGGCGAGGATCGACAGCAACGTCGTCTTGCCCGCGCCGTTGGGACCGACCACCGCCAGCAGTTCGCCGCGATCGAGCTCGAAGCTGACGTCGTGGAGCGCCACCAGGTCGCCATAACGCTTGGCGAGCGCGCGGACGCTGAGCGCGGCGCTCACAGGAGGTTGTTAGACGAGCGGTTCCACGGCTCGAAGGTCAGGTGGCGGTGCAGGTACACGGCCGTCTCGCGCAGGACCGACAGGATCGGCAGCGCGATCAGCGCGCCGATGATGCCGTGGACCTGCAGCCCCAACAGCAGCGCGAAGATCACCAGCAGGGGGTTGATACGCAGCGTGCGGCCGAAGATCTGGGGGGCCACGATGTGCCCCTCGAGCTGCTGCAGGCCGATGAAGGTGAGCGTCACCCACAACGCGGAGATGGGGTCGGTGAACAGCGCCACCAGCACCGGCAGCGCCGCTCCCAGGATCGGGCCCACGTAGGGGATCAGCTCGAAGAAGCCATAGAAGATCCCGAACACGACCGCGTAGGTGCGTCCGGGGGTGAAGATGCCGAGCAGGCCGAGGATGTACATCGCCAGCCCGGCGGTCAGGCCCATGATCAGGCTGAACAGCAGCTGCCCACCGACGTAGCGCGCCACCGCGTTCTGCACCAGCCACGGGTAGTCGTCCTTCGGCGTCCCGTCCCCGGGCGGCATCACGCGCCGCACCAGGTCCCCGATGCGGGCCCCGTAGATCAGCATGTACACCGACAGCACGAAGATCAGGATCAGGTCGAACAGCGTGCTCGCGACTTCGCTCAGCACGCCCCCGCTGAACGACACGATCGAGCCGGCGGCTTTGGAGGCCTTCTCGCCGAGCGTCTGCAGCGCGGTTTTGCCCTGCTTGATGAATTCCACGTGGATGCCGTCTTTGTTGAGCGTGCGCTGGAAGTGTGCGAGGTTCCTGTTGGCTTCCTTGGTGATGTGGGGTATGTCGTCGGCGAATTTGGAGACTTGATTGGAGATAGGGTTGGCGAGCAGGAACGCGATGCCGGTCACGATCAGGAAGAACGCGACGTACACCACCAGGACGGCGAGCCCGCGCGGCAGCCGCCGGCGCGAGAGGAACGCGACGACGGGGTTGAGGATCAGCGCGATCAACCCGGCGACGATGAAGATCACGAGAACTTTCCCGGCCGCTTTCGCGATCGCCCACAGCCCCACGAGGGCGAGCGGCAGCAGCACCAGCTGCACCCACCGCGGGACCACCACGCGCGGCGGCTCGGCGGCGGCCCCCTGGCCTCCCGAGGGCTCTCCGGCGAGCTCCCTCTCCTCCTTCGTCGGCTCCTCGGACGCCGGCGCCGGCGGCTTCTCCGAGACGCCTCTCACGCTCTTCCCACCACCGCCAGAGTATGGCTGAGCCGCAGGCGTCCCCGGACGGGAAAACGCCCGGCACGAGCCTGCTGTTCGTGGGCGACGTGGTCGGCGGCATCGGCCGGCGCACGCTGCTGGACTGCCTGCCCGTGCTGCGCGAGCGCTACGACCCCACCTTCGTGATCGTCAACGGCGAGAACGCCGCCGGCGGCCTCGGGATCACTCCCAAGATCGCCGACCAGATGTTCGCCGCCGGCGTGGACGTGATCACGCTCGGCAACCACACCTTCCACCGGCGCGAGATCTACCCCTACCTCAACGGCGGCCACCCGATCCTGCGGCCGGCCAACTTCCTGCGCACCCAGCCCGGTAAGGGGGCGGTG
>DATJOU010000192.1:0-4311 GCA_035506775.1 Solirubrobacteraceae bacterium
ACCGCACCCCCGGCGGCGAGGAGCACGGCGGCCACCGCCATGCCGACGTGGAAGGCGTGCACCGAGCCGGCTTCGGCGGCGGCGTGCATGGCAGCGGCCGCCGGATGGGGCAGCGAGGAGGTGTCCGGCAGCCCCAGCGGCAGCCGTTTGGCTTCGGCCAGCACCTTGTTCCCGTGCGAGCCGAGGCTCACCCCCCGCAGATGCGAGAGCAGCGAGGAGCTGAAGGCGGCGGCGATCACCGCCCCCACCGCGGCGGTCCCGAGCAGGCTCGCCACGCGGGCGATGGCGTTGTTGACCGCCGAGGCGATCCCGGCCTCCCCCTCGGAGCCCGCGAGCACCGCAGCCGTCAGCGGGGCGACGGTGAGCGAGAGGCCCAACGCGAACACGAGCTCTGCGGGGAGCACGTCGGAGACGTAGCTGAAGTCGTGGCCCACGCGCTGGAAGAGCGCGAGGCCGACGGCGCCCAGCAGCGGGCCGAGGCCCATGAACAGCCGCGGGCCGTAGCGGTCGGCGAGCATCCCGAAGCGCCTGGAGAGCAGGAACAGCACGAGCGTCATCGGCAGCGTCGCGAGGCCGCTCTGCAGCGGCGAGTAGCCGCCGATCTGTTGCAGGAACAGGATCAGGAACAGGAACAGGATCCCCAGACCGGCGTAGACGGCGAACGTCTCCACGTTGCCCGCCGAGAAGTTGCGCCGCTCGAACAGCCGCAGCGGCAGCATCGGTTCGCGGGCCGTCGCCTCACGGGCCACGAACGCGACCAGCAGCAACAGGCCGACGATCAGCGTCCCCGTGACCGCGGGGTCGGCGAAGCCGAGGCGCGGCTGCTCGATCAGGGCGAACACGGTGCACCCCAGCCCCGACGCCGCCAGGGCGGCGCCGGGAACGTCCACCCGGCGGTCGCTCTGCCTGGCCCGGGTGGGGGGCATCACGACCATGATCAGCGCCCAGCAGGCGATCACCAGGGGGACGTTCACGAAGAACACCGCCCTCCAGCTCGACAGCGCCAGCAGCTCCCCCCCGACCAGCGGCCCGAGGATCCCGGCGATCGCCCCCCACGCCGTCCAGCTCCCGATCGCCGCCCCCCGCTCCTCCTCGGAGAAGGTGTTGACGATCACCGCCAGCGAGCTCGGCACCAGCAGCGCCCCCGCACAGCCCTGCAGCGCCCGCGCCACCACCAGCAGCACGATGCTCGGCGCCAGCGCGCACCCCACCGACGCCACCCCGAAGCCGAGCACCCCGATCGTGAAGACCCGCCGCTCGCCGTAGATGTCCCCCAGCGAGCCCCCCACCAGGATCAGCGAGCCGAGCGTCAACAGGTAGCCGTTCCCGACCCACTGCTGAGCCGCCAGCCCACCCCCGAGCGAGCGCTGGATGTGCGCGAGGGCGACGTTCACGACCGTTCCGTCGAGCAGCACGATGCTCGACCCGATGATGCACGCGACGAGCGTCAGGCGCTTACGGGTGCGCTCGTCGAGCGCCAACGAGGAGAGACCCGCCGGCGTGGGTCCCCCTCAGCCGAGGACGAGCTCTGCCGCCGTCCGCAGCGTGTTCGCGTCGCCGGACAGGAGCAGCGTCGTGACGATCGACTCGCGCCAGCGGTCGAGCTCGTCGCGGATCTTCTCCCGGGGCCCGATCAGGGCCATCTCCTCGATCAGCTTCCGGGGCACCTTCGCGGCCGCCTCGTCCTTGCGCCCCCCGAGGTACAGCTCGGCGATCTCGTCCACCTCGCGCTCGTAGCCCATCGCGATCGGGACGTTGGCGTGGAAGTTGGTCCCTTTGGCCCCCATCCCGCCGAAGTAGAGGGCGTAGAAGTGGCGTAGCGAGTCGGCCGCGGCGTCCACGTCGTCGGTGACGATGAAGGGGACGGTGGCGGCCACCTCGAAGTCCTCGGCGCTGCGACGGGCGCCCTCGCGGGCGAATCCCTCCTGCAGCGAGCCGGTGTAGAGGTCCTCGTGGGTGGGCGAGAAGAACAGCGCCAGCCACCCGTCGCACAGCTCCGCCGCCAGGGCGATGTTCTTCGGCCCCTCGGCCCCGAGGTAGATCGGGATGTCCTCCCGGAGAGGGTGGATCGAGGACTTCAGCGGCTTGCCCAACCCCGTCCCGTCGGGGAGCGGAAGCGGGTAGTGGGGCCCGGGCGCCTCCACCGGGCCCTTGCGGGCCCAGATGTCGCGCAGGATCGAGATGTACTCCCGCGTTCGAGCCAGCGGCTTGGCGAACGGCATCCCGTACCAGCCCTCCACCACCTGCGGTCCCGACACACCCAGGCCGAGGATGAAGCGTCCCCCGCTGAGGTGGTCGAGCGTCATCGCCGCCATCGCGGTGGCCGCCGGCTGGCGCGCCGAGAGCTGCACGATCGCCGTGCCCAGCTTCAGCCGCTCGGTCGACGCCCCCCACCACGCCAGCGGGGTCAGGCAGTCCGATCCGTACGCCTCCGCGGTCCAGATCGAGTCGTACCCGAGCTTCTCGGCCTCGGCCACCGACTCCGCCGCTCCCGGCGGGGGTCCCGCGGTCCAGTAACCGGTGTTCAACCCGAGCTTGAGCGTGCCGCGCATCTGTGTCCCGACCCTATCGGCTCGCCGGCTCAGGCGCCGTCCACGAGGACCAGGGTGAAGCCGTCATAACCCTTCACGCCGACGGTCTGGATGGTCGTCGCCTGCACCCCCTGCCGGTGGCCGGCGAGCTCGTGGAAGCGGCGCATCCCGAGGGCACCCTCGTCGCCCGTCCCCTCCTGCACCAGGGCCCCGTCGCGGACCACGTTGTCCACCAGGATGATGCCCCCCGGACGGACCAGCTTCAGCGACAGCTCGAAGTACGTCGGGGTGCTGGCCTTGTCGGCGTCGATGAACACCAGGTCGAAGGGCCCGGCCCCCTCGGCGATCAGATCGCCCAGCCCGTCGGCCGCCGGTCCCACCCGCAGCTCGACCCGCTCGGCGAGCCCCGCCCGGGCGATGTTGGCGCGCGCGACCTCGGCGTAGTGGGGGTTGAGCTCGAGCGTCGTCACGCGCCCGTCGATCGGCACCGCCCGGGCCAGCAGGATCGTGCTGTAGCCCCCGAGCGTGCCCAGCTCGAGGATCGTGCGGGCGCCGTGGATCCGGGCCAGCAGCTGCAGGAACTTGCCCTGCGCGGGCGACACGGCGATCGGCGGCAGGCCGGCGTCGGCGCTCGCCGCCAGCGCCTGCTCGAGCACCGGGTCGGGCTCCAGCAGGGTCTCCCCCACGAACTCGTCGACCGCGTTCCAGACCTCCCAGCTCATGCGTGCGCCCTGGCCGGGTCGCCGATGCTCATCATCGCCACCGGGACCGACAACCCGGCCGAGCGCTTCACCGTCGCGATCTGGCGACCGGGCTGTACCGCCTCACGCACCGGGCCGGAGTTCGGGCCGAGCATCTCCACCGCCCGGGGCAGGTCGGGGAACAGCAGCGCCAGTCCCCACAGGCGGGCGGGGCGGTCGGGTCCGCCGTGCCGTTCGAGCACCTCGGCGGGTTCCTGGACCACCTCGAGGATCACCTCGCCGAGGCGGAAGAAGGCCTGTCGCGGGGCCCCCGCCGGGGTCGGCTCCTCGCGGATCCGCCGCAGGTCGAGCCCCGCCCGCTGCAACACGTCCACGGTCCGGTCCAGCGACGGCGACATCGCCACCACGTGGTCCACCCCCGCTACCCCGTTCGGATGCTCCGGCGGCGGCGCCGTCGCGGCCGCGGTCGCGGGAGCGTTGTCGGTGATGCTCGTCGCCAGGCCGTCGAGATCGGCGCTCGCGAGCCCGCGTAACGACCACCCGAGGATCCCCTTCCCGGCCCGGGTCCCCCGCAGGTCCAGCGTGACGCCCCCCAGCCGGCAGCTGTCGCCGTCGACCGTGAAGCCCAGCGCCTCCCAGGAGGCGGGCTCGTCCGCGAGCGCGATCTGATCGATGGTGACCCCGGCCAAGACGACAACCGTACCGGCTCGGAGACTCCCCGCCGGGCCGCGCGGGAGCGGATCGCCGTCCGGCCTAAGCTGCGGGACGTACCCCCCGATGAGCTCGCCTGACCACACGCCCTCCCTGATCCTGCTCCGTTACGTGCTGCCGGCGCTCGTCACGCTCGCCGGCCTGGTGGTCATGGCGATGGGCACCGACACCGACCTCGAGGGCGGGGCGGCGATCGTCAGCGCGGGGCTGGCGATCTTCTTCCTCAACTGGCTGTTCCGCGCCGGGGTGGCGGGTGACCGCGACCGCGACGCCGAGGACGCGGCGCGGGAGTATTTCGACCGTCACGGGCGGTGGCCGGACTGAGCGTTGTCTAGCGCCGCGACCGCCTGACGGGATGACAGCGGAGT
>DATJOU010000193.1:0-5590 GCA_035506775.1 Solirubrobacteraceae bacterium
CGCGGCCGGCTGCCTGCTGGCGCTGGGGGCGGGGTGTGTGGGGATCGGGGGCGTCGTGCTGCACGACGTACACCACACGGCTCGCCCCCACCGTCGCGTCCGGGCCGTGGCGGGCACGCCCGGCCCCTCGCCGGTGAGCGACCCGGTCGCGGTCGGAGCGGAGGCAGCGGCAGCGCAGGGCCCGGCGTCCCGCTCGGCAGCCGACGGCTCGGGCGGCTCGGGCGCCACCGCGGGCGGGACGGGTCGGGGGCGGGCCGCGCACGAGTTCGGTCCCGAGCAGGGTCTGGCCGACGGGTCGGCGGCGTCGTCCGGGTCGCCCGGCGGCTCCGACCGTCGCGCCAGCGCCGCCTCCACGGGCTCCTCCGGCGGCGCCGCACGGCACGGCTCGCTCGCGGAAGCCGAAGCCGAAGCCGCCACCGAACCGCCGCCGGCGAACTCGACCGCGCAGACCAGCCGGGCGGCCCGCGAGTTCTCTCCGGGCTAGCACCTAGGCCCGGGAGTGGCCTTTCAGGGAGCCGGGAAGACCTTCGCCAGGCGGGCCAGCGCCAGCGGGTTGCCGCGGGGACGCAGGCGGCGGCTCACCAGCGCGCGGCGCGGGTCCAGTCGCTGGCCGACGATGTCGGCGAAGTCCTGGTAGGAGAGGCGCAGGCGCAGGTCCGGGTGCGAGGAGGGGCCCTCGGCGACGGTGCTGGTGCCGTTGTTGACGGTGAGGTGCCAGGTGGGGATGTCCGGGTCGGTGAACTCCCACTGGAAGGTGGTGGCCCGGCGCAGGCCGTGGTCGGGGTTGACCTGGCGGCGGATCGTGTCGAACAGCAGCTCGAGCGTCTGGGGGTCGTAGCGGGAGGGGCCCTCACGGACGCCGATGATCCCCGCCTGCGCGAGCGTGCGTCCGCGTTCGGACATTTCGCGTGGCGTGAGGCCGGGAGGCATGACCGGGGGGCCGGGGAGCGTCTCGACGGCCAGGCCCGCGGAGCGGAGCTTGGTGGTCATCGATTCGACGCCTTCGCTGCCCACCTCGTCGTAGCTGGAGTTGAAGACCGTGATGTAGCGCTCGTCCCAGTCCGGGGGCATCAGCACCTGGGCGGTGTAGCGGGTGACTTCGTGCAGCAGTTTGGCCACCGCCCGGGGAACCCCGATCGGGTCTTCGCGCTTCAGGTCCGACAGCAGCTTGACCCCGAAGCCGATGTGGCGCTGCTCGTCGGCGGCGATGTTCTCCATGCCCTCGCGGAAGGCGGGGAGCTGGTCGCGTTCCTCCAGGTAGCGGCAGATGAAATGCTGCCCGGGCTGCGCCAGGGAGGCCTCGATGACGACGTGGTAGAGGGTCACGGCCGCTGCCAGCTTGGCCGGGGAGCGGTCCTTGCGCAGCTCGTCGGCCATCGTGTCGAGGCGGTCGAAGATGCGCCGGAAGCCCACCGTGAGCTGCGGCTTGATCGCCTCCAGGCCACCCGCGGTGGACCCGTCGCCGATCCCGCAGACCTCGTGCATGAAGCGCTTGAAGAACACCGCGTGGCGAGCCTCGTCGACCTGCTGGGTGGTGAGGAAGTACTTCTGCTCCTCCCGGGGGGCGGCGTCGATGTAGGGGGAGAGGTTGTCCGCGACGGCGTCCTCGCCCCAGAAGAACAGGCAGTAGTTCCAGAGCGCCGCCTGGCGCTCGAACTCGGTGAAGTCCTCCCGCCACTGGCGGGCGTCCTCGGTGAAGTCGAGCTCGGTGGCCCTCCAGTTGCCGCGCTCCCAGCGCGCGTACAGGTCCTCGTAGCTGATCGCGTCGACGGGCAGGCTCGCCGTCTGGGTCGTGTCAGGGGAAGTGGTTGCGCTGGCCAACTGCCCGCACCTCCTGCTCGAAGTGGTCCACCGAATGGATAATGAACGCTATCGGAATAGTATGCGCTCTGTCAAGTAAGATGGGCGCCATGAGGCTCACCCGGGAGCAGAGCCGGGCGCAGACCCGCGAGCGCCTGCTCGAAGCCGCCAGGGGGGTGTTCGCGCGCAACGGCTTCCACGGCGCCTCGGTGGACGAGATCGCCTCCGCCGCCGGCTTCTCGACCGGAGCGCTGTACTCGAACTTCGAGGGCAAGGAGGACCTGTTCCTGGTGCTGATGGAACGGGAGATCGAGAAGCACGCCCAGGAGATCGAGGAGGCGGTGAGGTCGCGCCCGACGATCTCCGAACGGGCGGCGGGAGGGGCCCGGCAGTGGATGACGACGATCGAGCGGGAGCCCGACCTGCTGCTGCTGTTCATGGAGTTCTGGGCCTACGGGGTGAGGGACGCGGAGGTGAGGCCGAAGGTGGCAGAGCGCTTCGCCCAGATGCGACGGGTGCTGACCACGCTGATCGTCCAGGGGGTCAGGGACTTCGACCTCGAGCTGTCGTTGCCGGCCGAGCAGCTGGCGATCGCCGTGGATGCGCTCGCCGACGGGATCGCCCGTCAGAAGCTGGCCGACCCCGACGCGGTCCCGGACGAGCTCATGGGGTCCGTGCTGTCGCTGCTGCTGAACGCCGCGGCGCGCCCGGCGGGAGGCACAGGGCCGCGTAGTGGAGCGTGAACGACCTCCTCGCCAGCGGGGGTGCGAGGCGGTGAAGGCCCGACCGTAGGGCCCACTTCAGGCGGCCCCGTGCCCGCGCGGGGCGCCCACGGGCGAAGAACAGGTGGACCTCGAGCGGGAGCGGGTCCTCGAGCTCGCCGGCCACCTCGAGCCCGGCCGCCGTCACGATTCCCCGGGCCCCCCCGCGGTCGAGCTCTGTGAGGTGGCCGATCTCCTCCGCGTGGGCCCGCTTGGAGGCGCGACGGGCCGACGCGTTGCGCTCGAGGGGGACCTCGATCACGACCGCCCGGCAGGCCCGGGCCACCTCGGCCAGCAGGCTCGGTGGATCGGGTACGTGCTCGAGCACGTGTGAGAGGACGCCGAGGTCGTACTCGTCGTCGCCGCTCGGAACGTGTGTGCCATCGAACTGCTCCACCCGCTCGAGGCCGGGGCGTCCGCGGGCGATCGCGACCGCGGCCGAGCTCAGCTCGAGGCCCGAGAGGGTGCCCCCGAAGCCGCGCCGGGACAGCTCGTCCAACAGCGCTCCGTCGCCGCAGCCGACGTCCAGGACGGTGCTCGGAGCCAGCCCCCCACGGGCGCACAGCTCGATCACGTGGTCGGCCTTCCCCACCGCACCGAGGGCCCGCCAGCGGGAGTACAGCTCGGCGTCCTCGGGAGCGCTCGTGTACGCCTGCTCGTAGAAGGAGGAGAGGGCCTCGGGGTCGTGGACGGTCATCATCGGTGGCTTCCGGGGAGGTAGTGTGGACGCGTGCCCCCGCAGTGGTTCTGGACGCAGGTGGCGATCGTCGTGGTGACGCTCGTGGGAATGGTGATCGCGATCATCAAGCTCGCCTGAGGGCCGGTACGCGGAAGACCTGCGGCGGGGACGGTCCTCCGGCGAGCTTCGGCCCGTCGGGTGCGGATATGATCCCCCGGCCCGCGGTGGGCGGGCGCTCCAGCGTCACTCCGAGGAGGATCATGTTCAAATCGATCGTGGTTGGGACGGACGGATCCGACACCGCTACCCAGGCGGTCCGCGAAGCCGTCGACCTGGCGAAGGCGGTGGGTGCCCGGGTCGAGCTCGTGAGCGCCTACGAGCCGGTGTCCAACCAGCGCCTGCGCAGCGAGCGCCGTGACGCGCCCGAGGACGTGGCGTGGTCGATCAACCCCAAGGAGGACGTCGAAGCGACCCTCAGCGACGCCGCCGAGATCGCCCAGGCCGCGGGGGTGACGGTCGAGAAGTTCGCCCGCCGGGGAGACCCCGCCGACGCGATCCTCGACGTTGCCGAGGAGAGCGAGGCGGACCTCATCATCGTGGGGAACAAGGGGATGACGGGGGCCAAGCGGTTCCTGCTGGGGTCGGTCCCGAACAAGGTCTCCCACCACGCCCCCTGCTCGGTCCTGATCATCAGGACCACCTGAGCTCCTCCTCCCGCTCACAGCCCGAGGCGGGTCTCGGCCTCGTCCGCGACGTGGCGGGCGATCGCCAGCGACGCCGTGGCGCCGGGAGACGGAGCGCTGCGGACGTGGACCGCGTGGTCGGAGTGGGAGAACACGAAGTCGTCCACCAGGGCCCCGTCGCGGCGTAAGGCCTGGGCGCGGATCCCCGAGAACGAGGGCTCGACGTCGCCGGTCCTCAGCTCCGGTACGTAGCGGGCGGCCGAGCGGACCAGGGTGGAGCGGACCAGGGCGTGCATCAGCTCGCCGGCGCCGGCCCGCCACCAGTGGGCCATCATGCGGCGGCTCCCGGGCCACGCCACGAGCTCTCGCAGCCCCACCGCCCGGGTCGCCAGCGGGGCGTCCTGTTCGCGGGCCAGGGCCGGGATCGCCGTCGGGCCGACCAGCACCTCCCCCGTGATGGTGCGGGTGAAGTGGACCCCCAGGAACGGGAGGGTGGGGTCGGGAACGGGATAGATGAGGGCGCGCACGAGTGGTGTGCGCTCGGGGACCAGGCGCAGGTAGGAGCCGCGGAAGGGAAGGATGCGGAGCTCCTCGACGGACTCGTGGGGGAGCAGCTGGTCGGCCCAGGTGCCCATGCAGAAGACGGCGTGGCGGGCGAGGGTCCGTCCCTGCGTGTGGGCCAGACGAACGCCACGGTCCTCGGGCTGGGCGTCCACGACCTCACACCCGGTGATCACCGAGCCACCGCCCTCGAGCAGCTCCCCGGCGAGCGCTTTCGCGACCGCTCGGAAGTCCACGATCCCGCTGTCGGGGGAGTGCAGCGCGGACAGTCCCCGGGCGTGTGGCTCGAGCTCCCGCAGCTGGTCCCCGTCGATGCGGCGGAGCCCGGGGACACCGTTGGCGGTGCCCCGTCGCTCCAGCTCATCCAGGCGGGGGAGCTCGGTCGGGCCGAGCGCCACGATCACCTTCCCGGTGCGCTCGTGGGGGATCCCGTGGCGTTCGCAGAAGGCGTACATGTCGCGGGCACCTTCCACGCACAGCTTCGCCTTCAGCGACCCGGGCGCGTAATAGATGCCGGCGTGCACGACGCCGGAGTTGTGCCCGCTCTGGTGGAGGGCCAGCTCGGGCTCGCGCTCGAACACGCACACCCCCGCCCGGGGACGGCGGAGCGCCAGCTCGCGGGCCACGGCGAGACCGATCACCCCACCGCCGACCACGGCTATGTCGCAGCTGTCTGGCGCCTCGGGCCCGGGCAACTCGCCCGGCAGGTTAGCCAGTGGCCGGGGCGGTGGCCGGCCTTGGACAGCCGGCGGCGGGGCGGGAGCTCAGCCGCAGGTGCTGCTCGAGCCACCTCGCGACCCGCGTGAGGGTCGTGGTTCCGGTCGCGAAATCGGGCGCACGGGTGACGATCGCGATCGCGGTCCCGGCGGGTGAGCCCGGATCGACGATCCCGGACTGTCTCACCAGGTAGCCGCCCCCCTCGGGACCCCATCCGCCCTTGAAGGCGACGCGGGTGAAGCCCGCCGCGCCGAGCCCCCAGCTCTCGCTGGTGATGATGTGCTGCATCAGCCCGAGCACGTAGGACGTCTGCCCGGGTCCCAGCACGCATCCCAGCGCGAGTGCCCGGAAGAACCCCACGGCCTCTCCGGGGCTCCACTCGGTCTGTC
>DATJOU010000194.1:0-18015 GCA_035506775.1 Solirubrobacteraceae bacterium
TGCTCGGCCGCCCAGGCGAGGAAGCCGCTCGGGTCGCGGTCGCACACGAGCGCCCCGTCGGCGATCGCGAGCACGCGGTCGGCGGCCGCCAGGCAGCGCTCGAGGCGCTGCTCGATCAGCACGACGGCGGTGTCGCACTCCTGGTTGAGGCGGCGAAGCTGCCAGATCAGCTCGTCCCCTGCGACCGGGTCCAGCTGCGAGGTGGGCTCGTCGAGCAGCACCAGCTCCGGGCCGGCGGCGAGCGCGCCGGCGAGGGCGACCCGTTGCAGCTCGCCGCCCGAGAGCTCGGCGGTGGGACGGTCCAGCAGGTCGGCGACGCCGAGGGCGAGGGCGGTTTCCTCGACCGAACGGGCCACGGCGGCGGCGCCCAGGCCGCGGTTCTCCAACGCGAAGGCGACCTCGGCGCGGACCGAGGCCATCACGACCTGCGTCTCCGGGTCCGGGAACAGCGTCCCGGCGTGGGCCCCGATCTCCGCCGGGGTGTGCTCGCGGGTGTCGAGGCCGGCGATCAGCACGGTGCCACCGAAGGTCCCGCCGTGGAAGTGCGGGACCAGCCCGCAGGCGGCCCGCAGCAGGGTGGACTTGCCCGAGCCCGAGAGCCCTGCGACGACGCAGAACTCCCCCGGCTCGACCGACAGGGTGACGTCGCGCAGCGCCGGCGCGGGAGCGTCCGGGTAGGTGTAGGTGACGTGCTCGAAGCGCAGGATGCTCACGGCTCGATCCCCTGGCGATCGAGGAACGGGGCCAGCGCGATCAGCGGGTAGGCGAGCGCCAGCCCTGCAACGGCGGGATCGAGGGGGACGCTCAGCAGCGGGTAGGCGTGGAAGCGGGCGCCGCCCGCGAGCGCGTAGGCCACGGCCAGCAGCGCGATGGCCCCGGCGGAGGCGGCGAAGGCGAGGTCGTGACGCGAGCGGGACCCGAGCCTGCGCGGCGCCCGCCGGGGAGAGGGATAGCCGCGCATCTCCAGCACGGCGGCGACGTCGAGCGAGCGCTCCAGGGCCCCGGCCACCGTGGCCCTGAGGACGGCGAGCCGCTCGCGCGTGCCGGGCTTACGGGTGGCCGCACCGGGGCGGCAGCGCTGGGCCTCGGCGAGGCGTCCGGCGTCGGCGGACAGCACCGGCACCAGGCGCAGGGCGAGGGTGGCGCTGAGCGCGACACGGGGGCTCAGGCGCCCGAAGGAGCCGAGCAGCCGGTCGGGGTCCGCCGCGCACACGGCCAGCAGGCAGGCGAGGCCGACGACCAGCAGCCGTAGCGCGAACACGAGGCCGTAGACGAGCGCCTCGAGGGTCAGGTTGACCTGCCCCAGCACGCCCCAGTCCCCGAGCCTCGCGAACACGGTCAGCCCCTGGCGGCTGACGAGCAGGTTGACGACCACGCTGAGGGTCAGGAGCGGCAGGGCGCTGCGGCGCAGGGCGCGCAGCAGCTGCGGCCCGTTGCCGGCAGCCGCGCCGGCGGCCAGGACCGTCGCCAGCAGGCTCCCGAGCAGCAGCGGGTGTTCGGTCAGCAGCGCCGCCAGCGCGAGCGCGACGCAGTACGCACCGACGACCGTGGCGCGGGCCGCGTGCAGCGGGCTGGCGCGGCGGCGGTAGGCGATGCGGGCGTGGGCTGGGGCGCTCATCTCGGGGGCTCGGCCGTCGCGGTCACCGTCCGGGCACCGGCAGCGGCAGCACGCCCGCGGGGCCGGCGGCGACCGCGAAGTGGTCGCGGAGGTCGAGTTCGTCGAAGGCCTCGGCGGCGTGAGCGACGCCCGCTTCGGTCGTGCCCGTCACCACCCACACCGGCGCGTCTTCGGCTTCGCGGGTGGCCGCCAGCAGCCCAACTTCGTCCGACGCCGCAGGGACCGAGCGGCCGTCGGCGTGGAGCAGGGCCATGGTGGTGCCATGGTCCGAGAACGTCACGTACACGCCGCTCGCGGCCGGACCCTTGGCGATCGTCGCGACGGTTGAGTCGTTGGCGATCCTGCGGAACGGCCCCACGAGCACGCGCAGCACGTCGGGCTCGCCCCCGGAGCCGGCCGCGGCGACGGCCGCCGGGACGCCGAGTTCGCGCAGCCGCGAGAGGACCTTCTTGCAGGGACCGCTCGTCACCGAGCTGCAGACCACTGCGACGGGATAGCGCTGGCCGCCGTACCCGCGCAGGAACGGCTCCGGAAAGGAGCCGACGACCGCCGGAACGCTCTCGGTCTGGCTCCAGTCGTGGTGGTCCCACCAGATCTGATCGCCGGGGTTGACGTTCGTGGCGGCGGCGCCCTTGGGCGCCTCGACGCCGTTGACGTAGTAGAACCAGTCGACCGGCTGGCCGCCTTCGCTGCCGCCGCTGAGGCCGCCGATGCTCTGCACGAACTTGCCCCCGTAGCGGGTCGAGACCGTGTAGTTGCGCTCGAGCAGGCTCATCACCGTTTCCTGCCCCACGACCTTCAACGCCGCCGGCCCGGGCAGCTGGCGCTGGCCGAATTCCGACGTCACGGTGACCGCGACCTGGCCGGGCGAGGCACCGGCCCCGAGACCGCAGCCGCCGAGCGAGACCAAGACCAGCAGCGCGAGCAGGCCGGCGCACACGGTCGCGAGCCCGCCGCTCGAGGACGTCGCCGAGCTCGACCCCAGCGTGACGGTGGCGCCGGCGACCGCTGCCGGTCTGCCTTCGTCGTCGTCGCCGGGAACACCGGATCTGAGGTGAATGAGCCGACCCCTTTCCACGAGGGCTTGCGGGCTTCGTCGGCGGCAGGTCTCCTGGCTTGCGGGCCGACCCCTCGCACCTTCCCGGACCGCCGTCGGCGCGTCCGGTGGCTGCGCTCACCGACGGCGGGCGCGGCGGGGGGCATCCCCGGTCACAGTGGCGGGACCGCTCCGGATTCACACCGGCTTCCCTTGACCACCGACCTATGTACGGCTGCGGATGCTATCCCAGCCGCGGACCCGCGCGGCTCAGCCGCCGACCCGTGAGAGGTCGGCGTCCGCGTCGGCGAGGCTGCCCTTGGCGTCCTCGTCGAGCTCGACGCCGGCGGTCAGCAGCCGGCGTGCGTGCTCGAGGTCATCCGAGCGACCCACCGTCAGGGCGGCGACCACGCGAGCGCCGCTCAGGTACCAGTTCGTGAACCTGCCCTCGGCGGTCGAGCCGCGGACGATCTCCTCGTCCCACTCGCCGGCGGGACCGACGTACTCGAGTTCACCCCAGTCGGCGAGCACCGAGTAGAAGTAGGGCACGACCTCGTGGGGGACGTCGCGCCCGAGCATGTTCAGGGCGGCGGTCTTGCCCTGGTTGAAGGCCACGTCCCAGTGCTCGATCCGGATCCGCTGGCCGCCGTGGACGACCGACTCGTATTCGCAGATGTCCCCGGCGGCGAACACGCCCGCAGCGGAGCTCGCCAGACGCGAGTCGCACGCGACCCCGCCCAGCTCCCCGATCTCGAGGCCGGCGCGGCGGGCGAGGCCGAGGTCGGGTGTCACGCCGGCACCGATCACGACCGCCTGGGCCGCCAGCTCGAGCCCGCTCGCCGTGACCACCGAGGCCACCCGGCCGCTACCCGCGAAGCCGGCTAGCTCCTCGCCCGGGTAGACGGCGACGCCGTGCCGTTCGAGGAGGTGCTGGAAGAAGCGTCCGGCCTGGGAGCCGAAGCCGCGTTCGAGGGTGACCTGCTCCTGCATCACGATCGAGCAGCGCTTGCCGAGCTTCGTCAGCGACGCCGCCACCTCGCAGCCGATGTAGGAGCCCCCGACGAGGACGACCTCTTCGGCTTCCTCGACGCCTTCCCGGATCGCGTCGGCGTTGCCGAGCGTGCGCAGATAGAAGATGTTCTCCAGCTCGGAGCCCTCGACGGGCAGGCGGCGGACGTTGGCGCCGGTGGCGATCAGCGCCTGGCCGTACCCGACCTCCTGTTTGTTGGAGAGGGCGGCGGTGCGGGCGCCGGTGTCGAGCTTGGTCACGGTCGTACCGGTGAGCAGCTCGATGCGCTGGTCCTTCCACCACTGGGCGGGCCGGAAGGAGGGCTCCTCGCGCGTCTCTTCCCCGCGCAGGTAGCCCTTGGAGCACTCGGGGCGGTTGTACGGCGGCTCGAGCTCGCGACCGACGAGCAGGACCTCCCCCTCGGCGCCCTCCTCGCGCAACCAGCGAGCGCAGTTGGCCGACGCGAGCCCTCCGCCGATCAGCAGGTAGTCGACCTCCCTGGCGCTCATGGCGGCGGTCAGCTTATAGGCCGGGTGGGTGGCGGACGGCCCAGTGGGCCCAGGCCGGGAGGGTCGGGAAGATCCGCCAGCGAGGACCGTCCTGGTCGCGGTTCGGCCCGACGTCGGTTCCGTCGTGGGACGTGTCGAGACGGATCCCGGCGATGGTGAGGAACACGTGGGGTGTCGGGGAGTCCGTGGCGTACACCGTGACCCACCGCCCGGGACCGGGGTCACCCCAATGGACGTAGCTCTGGGCGAGAGGGTTCTCGCGCAGGATTTCCGCCAGCGGTCGCAGCCCGGCCCGGTACAGGACGTAGTTCACCGTGCTCGAGCAGTCCTCGTCGGTGGCGCCGAGCGGGTCGGGATGGCCGAGTGGTCCGTAGGGAAGGTCCTGGAGCTCGTTGCCCGCCACCAACATCGCCTGCACGACCGGCGGGACCCCCACCGGGATCATCGCGACGTGCCCGTCGGCCGGGTCGAGCCGGGCCCGCGTCCCCGCGATGAACAGCACCGGCGTCTGCGTCTCGTCGGCCAGTGAGACGTCCGCCCCTGCGCCGGTGTCGAGCGCGACGGGAGCGACCTGCGCCGGCGGCGCCGCGTACAGCCGTGCCCAGTGCTCGACCTCTTCCACGTACCAGCGGGCATGGTTGTAGGCGAAGATGGCCCGGGCGTAGTCACCGGGGGCTCCCGCTGCCCGTAGGTACCTCGCAGCGGCGTAGATGGCGTCGGCGGGATCCCACCGGTCGGCCCGTCCCTCGCCGTCCGCGTCGACGCCGTAGATCGCCCACGTGGACCCGAGGAACTGCATCGGCCCGCCCGCCCCGGCGGCGTTGACGGAGCCTTCGACGGTGCACGACGGCGAGCTATCGCGGCCGTGATCGCACTCGACCTTCCCGATCCCGGCAAGGATCGTCCAGAGCAGCCCGTAGCGGGCGGCGGCCTGCTCGTAGAGGTGCAGATACAACGGCGGGATTTCCCCCAGCGCGAGCGCCGACGGGGCAACCGTCTGCGCTTCCCCCGTGCCCCCCACCGAGGTCGTTGCGCCGATGCCGCCGAGTGCCCCCACGACGGCCACCGCGCCCAGCACGACGAGCAGGCAGGCCCCCACCCCGGCGGCGCCGAGCGCGGCCCCAGGGGCCGACGCGGAGCCGCGGTGGGCGCTCACGGCAGGTCCGGCCCGAGGAAGCGTTTGCGTCCCGCCTCCACGTCGCGGGCGTCCCGCATCACATCCATGGCGTCCGGCGGAGGCGTGCGACCTTCGGCCTTCAGTCGCTCCCTGAGCAGCGCCAGCTCGCGGTCGATCGACAGGCGGGCGCGCCGGCGGCGCTCGGGGTCGTGGGGACCGTCGTCGAGCTCCTCCCGCGGCCGGCGGCGCGACCTGGAGCGGGTCCTCGGTGCGTCTGTGGCCTGCGGGCGCGGGGCCGCGGTTGGAACCGGCTTGCGGAGGTGGGCGCCGGACCCGTGTTCGGACGCCGCGGCTCCGTGCAGTTCCGTCTCGATACGTGCCGCCCGTGCCCCGAGCGTCAGCGCCCGGCGCCGGTCCCCGGCGTCCTCGGCGCGGCGGCGCTCCCGGCGCACGCGCTCGAGCTGCTCGAGCAGGTGATGCTCAGGTGCGGCGTCGCCGGCGTGCTCGCCCTCGCGGCCCGAGCCGGGACGGCCGCTCGCGGGAGGGTCCTGCTCGGTCGCGCGGGCAGCGCCGCTGCCGGTCGGGCGCGACCGGCCCCCGTCGGCGTCGCGAGAGGACGGACGCTTGACCTGCCCACCCTGGTCCGCCCGTGTGTGGCGGTCCCTCGCCCAGCGGACCGCGGCCATCCCTTTGCGGCTCTCCAGCGTGTCGCTCACGCGCCGCACCAACGTGCGCGGCTCGCGGCGGCGCGCCGGGGGCATCCGTTCCGCAAATGCTCCGTGGGCGACTCCGAGCGCCTGGTGGCGACGGAGGAAGGCGCCCCACCAGAAGGCGGACATCAACAGCCACTGCGTCCACCAGCCGAGCGACCGCAGGCTCGCGAGGATCGCGAGCACGGCCAGCACCACCCCGAGCAGGAAGGAGAACAGCAGCTTCGAGACCACCGACGACAGCAGATGGCCGGCCCAGCGGCGGAAGATCGCGCGGCCGCCCTCGCCCAGGGCGGGGGCGAGCACCATCCCGGGCGCGACGAGCAGGTACAGGAGGCTGAAGATGGCCGCGCTCAACAGCCGCAGCGCGATGAACCCGAGCAGCAGCACCATTCCGAGCGCACCGCACACGATCAGCAGCAGGCCCCCCATGCGGGACCAGGTCTGCCCGCCCGTGCGGAATTCGGCCTCCGCGGCGGCGGCTCCGTGGCAGTCGGTCGCGTCGCTGCTCTGACAGATCGTCCTCAGCAGCGAGCCTTCGTCGTTGATCGAGTTGCGCTGTGGCCCGTCGGCCGGAAGCGCGAGGAAGATGGCACCGTTGGTGTGGGCTTCGCGCAGCAGTTGCGCGCTGTGGACGAGCCCTTGTCCCTTGGTGCCGAGACGGTCGGGGCAGCCGTCGGCGGCGCCCGAGCCGCAGCCCGCTTCGGAGAGCTCCTGCGAGGCGATCTTCAGCCCGGCCGCGCGCAGGCGCGGTTCGGTGCGTCCCGCTTCACGGCACCAGCCGACGTTGCCGAACTCCAGGTAGCACCACGGCACTTCGATCGCCGCCGAGAAGACCACCTGCATGCTCTGCCCGAGCGCCACCGGCGCTCCCGAGGGGGTCCCCTGGGCGGCCGCCGCGAGCGTTCCGAGGCTGGCCTCGTTGGCCCACGAAGCGAGCGATCCGATGGTTCCCCCGGGATCCGCGATCGCCCACAGCCCGGCGACCATCATGGCGGCCATCATCAGCGCCTGACCGAGCGTGTCGGCGACGCGACGCCGTACCAGCCCATCGTAGAGCACCACCACGCACGCGATCGAGAGGACGACGGGTATCCAGGGCTCGGTGAGCGCCTGCTGCATCTGGCGCAGGCTGCGACCGAGCTGTCCGCTCATCGGACTGTCGAGCAGGTTGAGCGTGAAGCACCACTCGAGCATCACGCAGACGGCGTGGATCACCCACACCAGCGCCATCCAGAGCGGCGTGACGAGCAGATCCTGAAGCGCGCTCATGAGCTCGCCCTGGCTGAGTCCCAGCACCCCTGTGTCGATGTGGACGTCGAGCCCGTAGTTGCCGGTGGGTGCCGCGCTGGCGACGAATCCCGACGTGACGCAGTTCCTGCGGGCGGTCCCGGACAGGGTCGCTTCGGCCACGCGCCCCCGACACAGGGGACTGCCGAGACCGTTGCTGACCAGCGGATCGCCGGCCTGGGCAGAGGCATTCGCCGGTTCTTCGGTTGTGACGGCGACCCCACCACCGGGCGAGCTGAGCGCGGGCCCGGAGGGAGCCCTCGCGGGCTCGGCTCGCGCAACGGCCGCGAAAGCCAGGACAGCCACGCCGACGAGCGTCCCGAGCGCCGGCCGGGCCGCCCTGCTCGTCAAGCGCTCGCGGGGGTCGTGGAGAACGCCCGCCGTAGCTCGGGGAGCACGAGGTCCACCTGAACCGCCTCGACCCGGCCGCGGTGGTCGCGCATCAGGCAGCGGCCGGCGTCGAAGCTCAACAGGCTCTGGCGCATCCCGCGGTCCTCGGGATCGAGTCCCAGCAGGGCGAGCGCCCGTGCGGCTTCGGCCTCCGATCTCATCCCGAACACGAACGTCGCCCCGAGCAGGTTCTCGATCGAGCTTCCCTCTCCCACGAGCGCGTCGGTGACCAGCTGTGTGCTGATGATCGGCACGGCCAGCTCGGACCGCCCCATGCGCTGGAGCGAGCTCAGAAGCGTGCGGCCGACGGGGTCGCCCAGCAGCCGCCAGCCCTCGTCGAAGCAGAACAGCTTCAGGCGCCCCCGTTCGGCGCTCATCAGGTGCATCGCGAAGGTCGCGATCAGTCGCACGATCTGCTGACCGACGCGCTCGGACTGCGAGTACTCCGCCCGGCGCACCCCCGGCTCCGGCGCCGGCAGATCCCGGATCGGGAGATAGGTGACCTGCCGCGTTCCGACCGCGGGCAGCCTCACGTCGGGATCGGCGAACCCGAGCTGGGTGAGTCCCGAGCGGGCGTAGACCTCAAGCGCCTTCGCCACCCGCCGATCGGTGGGATCCCCGGCGTGCAGCGCCCGCACCACCTCTGAGCAGCCCGGCTCCCGGGCCCTTGTGATGACGCGGTCGACCGCCCCCACGAGGGCCGTCTCCCAGGCCGGCTCGGCCCGCCCTGGAAGCAGGTCGCGCAGGAACGAGACGGTCAGGTCCTGGCGCAGATGCGCCGGGGCGATACGCAGCGGATCGAGCATCCCGCGCAGGGCGGGATCCGGGCGCAGGGTGAGCAACTCGACGTGGGGCTGGACGTCGTCGAGGAGGTGGAAGCGGTGATCGCCCTTGGGGTCGCAGTCGATCACCCTCGCCCCGTCGAGGAACCCCTCGTATTGGAGCTTCTGGGCGAGCGTCGTCTTGCCGGTCCCGAGCGCTCCCAGGCACAGCACCGCGGTGTTCCGGTTGCTCTCCGAGCCCTCCCTGATGTTGAAGCGCACGGCCTGACGCGAGCCGGACAGCGTGTGACCCAGGTAGAACCCGCCGTCCGAGCCGACGACATGGGTCGCGGTCGGCATCATCGCGGCCACCTGCTCGGTCGTGAGGGTGTCGTCGTAGCCGGCGAGCCTCGTCCGTTGACCGGGGAGCTGCTGCAGGAACAGCTGGAGCTGGTCGCCGAGCGGCCGGTGCAGGCGCACCTCGCCGAAGGCACGGCGGCACATCTCGACCCGCCGCTCGAGCTCGGCCTCGTCCTCCGCGCCGACGGCGACGACGAAGGTCGCCCGCAGCAGCGGGGGGCGACTGGCGGCCTGCAGGTAGGCCAGGAGGTCCCTCGCTTCCTGGGTGCGCTCGAGGCCGAGGTCCGAGACGCCCTGCTCGCCGTCGGACTCCGCCCGCAGGATCTGGTCGGCGTCCTGGACGCGGCGTCGCGCGATCCTGATCGCCAGCTCGTTGGGCAGGAAGCGGGCGTTCAACGACACGTCGATCGCGAAGGGCAGGCTTTCCGCGGGCGCGAACATCAGCTCCGCCCGGGCGCCGGGGAAGTCCAGCCGCTCGGGAAGGGCCCCCAGCACGAGGTGTGCCTGCCAGCTGTGGCCGCGCTCCGACTCGACCACGAGCGACCGTCCTCGGTGCTCGACGACTCCGTCCGTCCAGCGCATCAGCTCGCCCTCCAGCGGCGCGAGCACGGCTTTCCCGTTGCACTCGAAGGCGACCGCCCGCGGCTCGTGGAGGCCGTCCACGATCGGTTCGCCGACACCACGGCAGAAGCCCCGCCTGACCAGCCACTGGAGCTCCACCGTGCGCGCCGGCCGGACGTCGAGGAAGTCCGCGATCCGTGCGTGGGCGAGCTCGGCGGCGGCTCTCGCGCGCTCCAGCTCCTGCACCGTCATGAACCGCCTGGTCCGTGGCGACAGCGTCCTGCGCAGGTCGTCGAGCAGCCGCCGGGGATGCTGCGAGGCCACACCCGAGAGGAAGGAGGCCACGTCCCTCTCCGGCTCACGGAGGCTGGCGAGGATGAAGACGACCGGCTGCGAGGGCTCCGCGCCCTCGAGCCGCGCGGCCTGCCCGCGGACGTAGCGCCTCCTGGCATCGGGGCGGCCGAAGGCGACCCCGGCCGGGTCCTTCCCGGGGCCACCCAGGTCCTCCTCGTAGCGGTCGCAGCCCCAGCGGCGGCTGACGCGCAGGATCTGCAGGTCGCTCGCGAGCGCCTCGAGCGCTCCCACCAGACCCACGAGGCGCGACCGCTTCTCGGACTCTCCGCTCCATGCGTACGCGCTCGTCTGGACCCGGAACGCGGCCCAGCCGTCATCGAGCCCGCTCGCGAACACGCAGTTCCCGTAGATGAACGTGAGCGGGGCGCGCACCGCTGCTAATCGGGCCCGCCACGGTCGCCGCGCACCCGCAGCCTTGCGCCGGCCGCGAGCAGGATCACCTGCGGCCTGAAGCTTCCAGCAGGTGGTCCGTCGCGCACGGTCAGCGCGGCGCGTGGATCGCCCGGCAGCCACGCCCGGGACGTGCTCCCGGCCCGCCGATCGTTGCGCACGTGGGCGCGCGTGAGCAGGACCGCCCCGGGACCCGTGTAGCGCAGCTCGCGAAAGCGCGCCTCCGATCCGTCGGGCAGCACGAGCACGTCGTGTGGGTGCCACCGTTCGGGGCCGCAGCGCCTGGAGCCCCCGGCCAGGCGTCGTCTCGCGCAGGCGAACCGCGCCAGCGAGGAGGCCGCGTGGTGGAACGTCCGGCCCTCGACCCGGATCAGTGCCATCACGGCGGCAGCCAGCGCCGGGAGCAGCAGATCCCGCAGATACCACGGCGCGAGGCCGAGCACGGCGCCGAGCAGCGGCAGGCTCGAAGCGACCAGCAGCCCGGCCACCAGCGCGAGGAAGTAGGCGACACCGCGCACTGGAACCCCCGAGGGGTTCAGCCGCAGCCGGTCGACGCTGTAGACGCGGCGCTCGAGGTCGAACACCCTGCGGTAGGAACGGATCTCCGTCATCCGGTCCCGAACAGCGAGGCGACCGTGTCGCGCAGGACGTTCACGCCGGCGGGCGTGGCCAGCAGCACGGCGACGATGCCGACTGCGAAGACGCCAGCCGCCTCCTTGAAGTCGCGCCGAAACACGAGCACCGTCCCCGCGACGGCGAAACCGAGGCCGATCAGGCTCATCGCCACCGAGCGTCCGGTCTCTCCCGCTTTCGCGGCCGCCGATTCCAGCGAGCTCGTCCCGCCCCCAGACGCTTCGGCGGCGTGTGCCGGGGCCGCAGGGGTGCCGCTGGTCACGGCAGCCACCGCCGGGGCCGGTCCGGACGCCGCCAGCGTGAGGATCAGGGTGGGCACTGCCCAACGACGGGCCTTCTTGTGCATCGGGACCTCTCCTTTCCTACGAGTCGGGGTCTGTCTGGATCGCTGCCACCTCCCACCGGCCCTGCTGCCTGGCGACGTCGAGTTCGTAATCGAGCAGGTACTGGACCCCGCGTTCGTCGTGCGCCTGCACCACGGCTGCCACCGTGCGAGCGCCTTCGACCCACCCGAGGTGCTGGACCGACTCGAGCGTCAGCGCGAGCGGCGGCAGCGACACGCGCGCGTCGGCGGTCAGGTCGGCCGCCAGCTCCCCGACCGAGCCGGCGAGGTAGTTGCGCAGCGCGCGTGTGACGACCGTCGCCAGCGCGGGTTCGGACACTTCCGGCAGCGAGGCGGGTTGGGGGGCGGCGGCGGACGAGGGCGCGCCCACGAAGGCCGGGTAGCCCTCGAGCAGCAGCGAGCCGCCGGCTCCGTGCCCGACGCTCACGGTGAGGTAGAGCAACCCGGCCGTGTCGGTGTCGGCCGCCACGGTGTAGACCTCCCTGCCGGCTCCCGCTTCCCGCGCCTGCACGACTTCGGCCCATTCCACGTGCTGCTCGCCGGTGGCCGGAATGACCTCGCCCGCGCCCGCTTCCATGCCGGGACCGGTGAACGCCTGCAGCGATTGCTCCACGGACTGGGGGTGGCTCGCTTCCCAGGTCAGATACCGGCGGGCGAAAAGGACGGCGTATCCTTCCGCGGCGCGGTCGGCGGGGCCCGGGGTGCGTGCCGGAGCCGGTATCCGCGGGTGCGGCGGCGCCACCAGCAGGCGCGCACTGGCGAGCAATCCGCACGTCGCCGCCACGGACAGCAGGTAGCGCGGCAATTCGCGCCCCAGGCGGATTCGCCACATCGACCTCCTCACGCCCGCGTAGCGCGCCCTCGTCGGACGGCCGCGACCGGGGTGCCGCGCCTCAGCGCTCAAACCCGAACTCCGGAGGCGGCGGGTCGGGGTCGACCGGCGCGGCGGTCGCGGCCGTGGGAACAGAGGGGCGGGGCGCACCGAAAGCCGCCGGCGAACTGCGGAGCGCCGCCGCGCGGTGTCCACGACCGGCCGCACTGCGCGAGCCGAAGCCACCCCGGAGCCTCGGGCGCGTGGGGCGCGGTGCCGGCAGGCGCCGGGTGCGCGACGGCGCGGCGCCGAGCGTCCGATGGGCACCGGCCATGCTGCCGCCGCGGTGGGTGTGCGGTGATGGCGACACCGGTGCCCGGTGCCCGGCGCCCGCTCGGGGCTGCAGGAACAGCGCGAGGATCCCGCCCGTGAAGCCGACCCCGGCGACCGATGCGAACAGCCACGGCCCGATCCTGCGGCGACCGGACCGTGGGCGGGCGGTGCTCGATGACGGTGTGCGGCGGCGGCTCCACTCGTCCGTGGTCCCGATGCGCTCGGTCGGCGCGTCCGTGTCCCAGCCGCGGCCCCGAAGGTATTCCTCGGGAGAGATCACGAGATAGGGGTCGCGGCCCGCGGTCACGAGCAGAGTCCCAGCGGCCGGCGGGTCGAGCCGCCGCTAGCGGCCGGAGCCCGGCGGGGGGAGGGCGCCGGTCTCCGGCCGCGATCGCGCGGACAGGGGTCGCCGGAGGCTCGTGTGTACCACCGAGTCCCGGCGCCCTCGAGGGACGCACCTATGGGTTTTTGATCTTCGTTCACAGGCTGGGTCCCTGGGTGCCGATCCGACCCGGAGCCGTGGACGGGACACCGGCTTCGCGAGCTGCCAGCAGCTCCCTCAGCCGGGCCCGGGCTCGTTGGGCGACCTTGCGGTACTTGGCAGCCGACCACCCGTGTTGGGAGCAGAACTCCCCCGCCGCCGACAGGCCACCCACCTGGCTGGCCAGCACCAGCCGCTGGTCGGGGCTCAGCGAGGGAAGCAGCTCCCGTACGGCACGCAGCTCGAGCCGCAGCATCACCAGCTGCTCGACCCCGGGTCCGCGGTCGGGGATGTCCAGTTGCCCCTCCTCGGGCGTCCCGGCGATCGGCACCGCGGTCTCGAGTGCGGCCTGCGTCGAGCTGCGTCCCGAGACGGCACGGCGGCGGTCCTGGATCCGTGAGACGAACCGCTGCTCGAGCACGCGGGCGAGGTGCACGGGGCCCGCGAACCTTCCTCCCCTGCGGGCGTTGGCGATCAGCTCGAGGGTGGCCTGCGAGTAGCAGTCCTCGAGGTCCTCCCTGCGCAACCGGAAGCGGTGGGCCCGCAGCAACAGGTCCCGTCTGGCGTGGGCCACGAGCGCGACCTCCTCCATGGCCCGGGCGACTTCAGGGTCCCCGGCGGCGGCGGGCCCGGCGTCTTCGCTTGCCCGCCCGCGGGGTATACGACACGACGATCGAGTAGACACATGATGGTGTCGTCCGCCGAGCCCCCCAGACCCCCCTCCAATTTCACGGCCCCCCGATGAGCCTCAACGAGCGCCTGGAACGGCTCGACCGCCGCCAGCAGCACAGCCGCGGGATCGGCTTCGTGGCGGCGGTGGTGAAGAAGTTCGGGGACGACCAGGCCGGGCAGCTCGCCGCCCTGATCTCCTACTACGCGTTCGTGTCGCTGTTCCCGCTGCTGCTGGTGTTCGTGACCGTCCTCGGGTTCGTGCTCGAAGGCAATCCCCAGAAACGCGAAGAACTGCTCAACGGGGTGCTCGGGCAGTTCCCGATCATCAGCGACCAGCTCAAAGTCCACTCCCTCAACGGGAGCGCCCCGGCGCTGGCGATCGGGCTGGCGTTCGCGCTGCTCGCCGGGCTCGGGATCACGAACGCGTCCCAGAGCGCCTTCAACCGCATCTGGAACGTGCCCCACAAGCGCCGGCCAGACTGGATCCACGTCCGCCTGCGCGGGCTGGGGATGCTGGTGCTACTCGGGACGCTGGCGATCGCATCCACGATCGCGGCCGGTTTCGTCGGCTCCGCCTCCCACGGTGCGGGGGCCGTGGTGGCGGGCGTGTTGGTGGCGCTGGCGTTCAACCTCGCCCTCTTCATGTGCGCCTTCAAACTGCTGACGGCCATCCCCCTCGGCTGGCGCGACCTGCTCCCCGGGGTGATCCTGGCCTCGGTGTTCTGGCAGCTCCTACAGCACCTCGGCGGCCTCTACATCGACCATGCACTCAAACGTACGGGCCCCCTCTATGGCGTCTTCGCCCTCGTCCTCGGGCTGCTGGCGTGGCTGTACCTCGGCGCGCAGCTGACGATCTTCGCGGCCGAGGTGAACGTCGTGCTCAAGCACCGGCTGTGGCCCCGCAGCTTCTTCTCGGAGCGTCTGCTCCCCACCGACAAGCAGGCGCTCGCGGCCTCCGCCGTGGTCGAGGAGCGTGTCGACTCCGAGCAGGTGGACGTGAGCTTCTCGTCCCCCGAGGAGCCATCCGGCTGAACCTCCGGCCGGGGCTCCCACGGGCCCTCGCCGTCGGGGGAGATCGCGGGCCGCCGTAGGGGCCCCGATCTCCGCCCGACCGCGAAAGCCGAGCTGTTTGGTCTCATGCCGCGTTCGCTCTGCCCTCGTCACAGCTCCTTCGTCATTTCGGTCGACCTCGGGCCCAGCCCCTCGTCGCAGAGGTGGGTGAAGTGGCGGGGGGTCACCCGCCGGTGCAGGGTCTCGGCCTCGATCATCGTGTGGTGCACCCAGGCGGGCCCACCGAGGACCGCCACGCTCAGACCGCGCCGCTCGTACAGCGCGCTGAGGCTCGCGATCGCCTGCGCCCCGACGAGCTCGACGGCCTCGAGGCTGCCGATGTCGAGCACCAGGCTGGTGACGCCTTCCTGGTAGAGACACTCGATCTCGTCCTGCAGCTCAGGACCCGACTGGGCGTCGAGGCACCCCGTGAGCACCAGCGTGTGCCTCCACACCGGCGGCGCCGCCTCGGGGATCTCCAGCGAGACCTCGGGCAGCCGTTCGAGCGTCGTGATCGTGTTCCCCACCGGCACCGAGGGGGCAAATGACAGATTGCGTTGCATTTGAGAAAGCTCCTTTCAAAACGTCTTCATCCGATGTGCAGCAATCCCGGACGTAGGGCGTCCGGGAGATTCGAGAGACCGGAAAGGAGCTAGTCCGGCTTCTCGGGGATGAGGACGAAGAACGTCTGGCGCGGGGACCGCGCGGAGACGCCCAGGCGCAGCATCACGCTGACGGGCACCTTGATGTACACGGCCACGAGCGTCGTGGCGGCCCCGGACCCCGACGAGGCCCCGCCACCGGCGGAGGAGCCGCCTCCGGACCCTCCCGGACCGGGTCCGGGAGTGGGCGCGGTGGAGTGGCCTTCGGTGCTCGAGCTGCCGTCGTCCCCGCCGCCGGAGCCTTCGCCGCGCCCGGCCGCGGAGCGGCTCCCGAGCGCCAGCGAGGGGACTTCGGTTCCCGGCGAGGTCAGTACGGCCAGGCTCGCGGCCAGCGCCACCCGCGCGGCACGGGGTTCGAGGGTGAGCCATTCGGCCAGCTTCTTGGCCGCCGCCCGTTCGGCCGGGCTCGAGCGCCGGGAGAGGGGCTGCTGAGAGCCGTCGTCCCCTACCACCAGCGGGCTGGCGGCCGTCGCGGAGCTCGCACCTTCGGCCGGGGCCGCCACGCCGGCGGTTACGGCGGGCGACGGCTCCTTGACGGTGTGGGTTTCTCCTCCGGTCGCGGTCTGGGACCCGCCCGTGGCCTTGCCGGACCCTTCCCCGCCGGTCTTTTCTCCGGACTTCGATTCGGGCTGACCCGAGGAGCCCACCACCGTTTCCGGTTCTTTTTCGGGGGACGTCGTCCCTCCGGGCGTCGGTTCAGGGGACGCGGGCGCTTCCGGCTGGGTCGCCGGCGGGCTTTCGGGCTGTGTGGTTTCCGGTGGCGGTTGTTCCACCGGAGGAGGTGTGGGTGGCGGTTCTTCGGGGTGGGTTTCCGGTGGCGGCTGTTCCACCGGAGGCGGTTCGGTCTGCTGCTGCACCGGGGGGTTTTCGACGGCCGGCTGTTCGGAGCCCGCCTGTTCGGCCTCGGCCTGTTCGCTCGGCGGCGTCTGCGATGCCGGCTGTTCGGGCGCGAGCACTTCCGCCAACGAGGCTTCGGAGGCCGATTCTTCGGCTGCCAGGCGCTGGGACTGGGAGAATTCGGCGCTCCCCTGACCCGTTTCGGCGCCCCCCGAGGGCGCCGTCTGGGTGAGCACCGCTTCCGCTCCGGACCCCCCCGAGGCGGCTTCGCCGCCGCCGAACGGGGCTTCCGCGGTCCCGTCGGGGCTCCCCTGACCCGGCTGCGTGGTGGCCGATTCCCCTCCCCCGCCCCCGGAGCCCGACGAGGAGGACGACGGCTGTTCGCTGGCGGACGTGGATTCGGGGGACGAGCCCGCTTCGCCACCGGAGCCCGAGGAGGAGCTCGACCCCGAGGGCGCCGTCGTGGTTTCGGCCGCGGACGACGACGAGGGGCCTTCCGACTCTTCCGGCCCACCCGACGGCTGCGCCGCGGATCCGGCAGAGGTGCCTTCTTCGCCGCCCGCCGTGGACGCCGGAGTGGTGGCGGAGCCGGCTTCGGTGGAGCTGCTCGAGGTGGCTTCCGGGGCGCTCGAGGACGCCTGTTCGGGGGAGCCGCTGGACGTTGGTTCGGTGCCCGTGGGCGGCGCCGCTTCTTCGGGGCTCGCCGTCGAGGCTTCCCCGGAGCCCGCTTCGGAGGCCCGTGCCATGGCTACCGGGAGGATCGCCAGCCAGGCGATCGCCGCGAGCAGGGCGGCGCAAAGCCAAGCCCTTGAGCGCCCGTTCCCGAAGACCCCCGCGGCCGTTCCGATCATCACTGCTTCGCCGTGACCATCCTGATCATCGCTGTCTTCCGTAAACCATACGGCTTCCGGCTCTCAAACTTCCCTCCACGTGTAAGCTCGGAGAAGAGATGATGACGAAGCGGAGTCATGGACGCGTCGATCGCTTCGATCGGGAAGGGGGCTGAGAGCTCGTGCTCGTCCTCAGCCGCAAGACCGGTGAGAGCGTCATGATCGGCGACGACATCGAGATAACGCTCGTGTCAACCGAAGGCTCGAAAGTCCGGATCGGCATTCAGGCACCGCCTGAGGTCCCCGTCCACCGCAAGGAGATCTACCTCGAGATCCTGGCCTCGGCCCAGGACCCGAGGGAGCTCGAGGGGCCGGACTTCTACCGCGCCTTCAAGCGACGCGCGAGCTGAGAGGCACCACCTCTCCTCGAGGTCCGAACGGGCCAGGGTTCCCTGGCCGCAGATTCCCCCGCCCCGACACGGTCGGGGCCACCCCTCCCGTGCGCCCGCGGCGAGCGCTCGCGGGCCCCGGCGCAAGCCGTTCCTGAGCCCTTGACGGACCGGATTCCGGGCCCCGCGACGGTACCCGGGAGCCGTCCCCAAACTACTTGCACAGTCAACCATCCCGCGCTATACTAACTACACATTCGTAAGTAGATATGGAGCGTGTACCTATGACACCTGACTCCCCTCAGGCCCCAGCACCGCCCGATAACAACGAGTCCAGCCCCCGTCTGAGGCTCATCCCGCTCGACGACACGGTCGTGTTCCCCAACATGGGGATCACCCTCACGGTGGACGTCGGCGAGGACGAGCGTGTGGTGCTCGTCCCCCGTCACGAGAACGAGTTCCTCGAGGTCGGCACGATCGCCGAGGTCTCCGAGCAGATCCGGCTGCCCGGTGGCGGCCGCGCGGTGGCCCTCTCCGGAGAGCACCGGGCGCTGATCGGCGCCGCTGAGACCGGCCCCGGCGGCGAGCTGCGGGTCGAGGTGGACGAGCGCACCGACGACGTCCCCCGCGACGGCCGCACCCGCGAGCTGGAGCGTGAGTACCGCGCCACGGTCGAGGAGATCCTCGAGCTGCGCGGCGACGACGGACGCATCTCGGCGTTCCTGCGCGCGATCCAGGAGCCCGGAGCGCTGGCGGACTCCGCCGGCTATTCGCCGACCCTGTCCTACGAGCAGAAGGTCGAGCTGCTGCGGACGCTCGACGTCACCGAGCGCCTCGAGCTGGCGGTCAAGCTACAGCGTGAGAGCCTG
>DATJOU010000195.1:0-47697 GCA_035506775.1 Solirubrobacteraceae bacterium
GCCGGCATCCCGTAGCCGCCTGGCGAAGTCGACCTCGTCCGAGTACACGAAGAAGTCGGGGTCGAGGTAGTCCACCTGAGCGGCGGCCTCGCGGCGGACCAGCAGCGCCGAGGACTGGCACCAGTCCACCTCGCGGACCTCCCGGCCCCGGCTCTGCACGACCAGCCGGCCCTGCAGCCCGAGCGCGAAGGCGAGCGCCGTGGCGGGTGACGGGAACCTCCACGCGCAGGGCTGCGGACGGCCGTCGGGGCTCAGCAGGCGCGCGCCCGCGAGCGCCGCCCTCGGATGCTCCTGCAGCGCCCTCCAGAGCGCGATCGTCGCTCCCGGGCGCAGCTCGGAGTCCTCGTTGAGCAGCAGCCCGTAGCGGCCCCTGGCGCGGGACAGGAGCTCCGAGTCGTTGGCCCCCTTGCCCGTCCGGCGCGTCAGCTCGATCGTCTCGTCCACGGCCGCGTGCGCCCGTGCCAGCTCGGCCGAGCCGTCGCGCGAGCAGTTGTCGAGCACCAGCGTCTCGGTCGCGAACGGCAGCGTGTCCCGCTCGCGGGCGATCGCGTCCAGGCACCGGCCGAGCAGCTCCCGCTTGGCGGTCGCCACTACGCAGAAGGTCAGCTCGGCGGCGCCCATCGCCCATATTGTCCCGACCTCCGATGCGCGTCCACGTCGTCGACCCCTCCGCCTACACACCTCCGTACGACCACGCCCTCTGCTCGGCGCTGGCCCGGGAGGGGGTCGAGGTGACCCTGTACACCAGCCGCTTCGCCTATGGCGCGGTGCCGGACCCCGACGGCTACGCCCGCAGCGAGAGCTTCTACCGGCTCGCCTCCCACGCCCGCTCCCCGCGGCTGCGTCGCACGTTGAAGGCGGCCGAGCACGTCCCCGACATGCTCACCTACCGGCGCCGTTCGCGCTCGGCTCAGATCGTGCACTTCCAGTGGCTGGCCCTGCAGCACCTCGACGGGCCCCTGCTCCCGCGCGGGCGCCCGCTCGTGCTCACCGCCCACGACGTCCTGCCGCGCGAGCCGCGCCCCGGCCAGCGCCGCGCGCAGCGCCGTCTGTACCGACGCTTCGACGCCGTGATCGCACACTCCCGTCACGGCGCGCGGCGGCTGACCGACGAGCTCGGAGTGGATCCGGCGCGGGTCCACGTGATCCCCCACGGGGCCTTCCAGCATCTGGTGGTGGAGGTCCCCGAGCCAGCGCCCCGAGACGCCGCGGAGGGGCCTCCGGTGGTGCTGTACTTCGGCCTCATCCGCCCCTATAAGGGCCTCGACGTGCTGCTCGACGCGTGGGGCCAGGGGCTCGACGGGGCCGAGCTGTGGATCGTCGGGATGGCGCGCATGGACACCTCCGAGCTGCGTGCCCGGGCGCCCGCGAGCGTGCGCTTCGACGAACGCTTCGTGGACGACTCGGAGCTCCCGGCCCTGTTTGCGCGTGCGCAGCTGGTCGTGCTCCCCTACCGGGAGGCGGAGGCGTCCGGCGTGCTCTTCACGGCGCTCGCGTTCGGTCGTCCGCTGCTGGTGAGCGACGCCGGGGCGCTCCCCGAGCTGGCCGCCACCGGCGCGGCGCGCGTGTTCCCCGTGGATCGGCCGCAGGAGCTGCGGGAGGGATTGCTGGCGCTGCTGTCCGACGCCGCGGAGCGGGAGCGCATGAGCGCCAGCGCGCTCGCAGCCGCCCGCGGGACGTACTCGTGGGGGGCCGTGGCCCGCCAGACGGTCGAGCTCTACGAGACGCTGCTGCAATGAGCGCCGGAGCTCCCCCCGGATGACCCTGCTGGCGATCCTCTTCTGGCTCACGTGCGCGCTGATCGTGTGGACCCAGGTGGGCTACCGCCTGGCGCTCGGGGTGGCGGCACGCCTGCGCGCCCGCGCGCCGCGGGGGGCCACCCCCGCGCGCTCCGGGGAGCTGCCGACCCTGTCGCTGATCGTCGCGGCCCACGACGAGCAGGAGGTGATCGCCGACAAGGTCGCCAACGCGCTGGCGCTCGACTACCCCAGCGAGCTGCTGGAGGTGATCGTGGCCTGCGACGGGTGCGCCGACGAGACGGCTGCGCGGGCCCGCGCAGCCGGAGCCGACCTCGTCCTCGAGCTGCCCCGGGGCGGCAAGATCAGGGCCCAGGACGCCGCCGTCGCGCAGGCACGGGGCGAGATCCTGTCGTTCTCCGACGCCAACGCACTGTGGGACGCCGACGCCGCGCGGGAGCTGGTGGGCGCGTTCGGCGACCGCGAGGTCGGATATGCCTGCGGCCAGGTCACCTTCACCGCCCCCGACGGGGCCACCAACCAGGAGGGCGTGTACTGGAGCTACGAGATGGGGTTGCGCGAGCTCGAGTCGCGGCTGTCGTCGATCACGGCCGGCAACGGGGCGATCTACGCCACCCGTCGCGACAGCTACATCGTCGTGGACCCGATCATGGGGCACGACCTGTCGCTGCCCTTCAACACCGTCAAGGAGGGCCTGCGCGCCGTCTACGTCCCAACCGCCGTGGCCCGCGAGAAGATGGTGCCCTCGCTCGAGGGCGAGTTCGAGCGCAAGCGAAGGATGATGAGCCACACGTGGCCGATCCTGCTGCGGGGGGGCATGCTCTCGATGGTCGGATATCCGCCCGGGTACGCGCTGATGATCATCTCCCACCGGCTGCTCCGCTACAGCACCCCCGGCCTGCACCTGATCGCGCTGGCGTCCAACGTCGCCCTGGTCGCCCTCGGGGGCGGGCTCGTCTACGCCGTCACGCTGATCCTGCAGCTGACGCTGCTGGCCGGCGCGGCGCTCGCCGGCGCCGTGCCGCTGCGCCCGCTGCTGATCGCGCGCTACTACGTGCTCACCACCGCCTCCAGCGCCGCCGGGCTGTGGGACTGGCTGCGTCACGGCACGAGCGCCTCGTGGGAGGTCGCGGAGGGGACGCGCTAGCGGCCCGGCCCGTGCTGCGACGTGCGACGGACATCATCGCCTCGACGGTGGCGCTGCTGCTGGCGAGCCCGCTGCTGGCGGCGGCGGCTGTCGCGATCCGGCTCGAGAGCCCTGGCCCGGTGTTCTACCGCCAGCGCCGGGCGGGGCTGGACGGGCAGCCCTTCGAGATGCTGAAACTGCGCACCATGGTGAGCGGCGCCGAGCACGTCGGAGCCGGGCTGGCGATCAACCAGGACGATCCCCGCATCACCCGCGTCGGGGCGCTGCTGCGACGCACCTCCCTGGACGAGCTGCCGAATCTCGTCAACGTGCTGCGGGGAGAGATGTCGCTGATCGGCCCACGCCCGACGCTGCCGGTGCAGGTCGAGCAGTACACCGACCGCCAGCGCGGGCGGCTGGCGATCAGGCCGGGGATCACCGGCTGGGCCCAGGTCAACGGCCGGGCCTCGCTGCCGTGGTCGGAGCGGATCGAGCTCGACCTGTACTACATCGAACACCGCTCGCTGGCGCTGGACCTGAAGATCCTCCGGCGCAGCGTCTCGCTCGTGTTCGGGGGAGCGGGTCTCTACAAGGGCGAGACCGGTGGCTGGGAGGGACGCATGTGAGCCCTCCCGCCGTGCTGCTCACCGGGGCGGGCAAGCGCTATGACATCGTCAGCTGCTTCGCCGCGCTCACCAAGACGGTCGTGGCCGACCCGGCGCCGCTGGCTCCGGCCCAGTACGCCGCCGACGTCCGCGTCACCGAGGTGCCGCTGATCGCCGGCGAGGGCTACGTGCCGGCGCTGGCGGACCTGTGCGAGCAGCACGGGGTCGGCGTGGTGCTGCCGCTGACCGACCTCGACATCGAGGTGCTCGCCCTCGCCCGCGAGCAGGGGCTGCTGCCGGCCCTGGTCCCCTCCTCGGAGATCGCCCGCGCGACCTACGACAAGTACGAGGCCCACCTGCTGCTGGAGCGCCACTCGCTCCCCTCGCCGCCCACGGTGCTCCCGGAGGGGGACCTCGAGGCGCTCGACTACCCGGTGATGGTCAAGCCCCGCCGTGGCTCGGGCGCCCGCTCGATCCACCTCGCGCGCGATGCCTCCCAGGCCCGCTTCTTCGTGGACTATGTCCCCGAGCCGTCCATGGTGCAGCGCGCGATGGGGGGCCCGGAGCTGTCGATCGACTGCCTCGGGGACCAGCAGGGGCGGTGCCTCAACGCGATCCCGAGGACGATGCTCGAGTCCCGCGGCGGGGAGTCGATCAAGGGCCAGGTGGTCCGCGACGAGGAGCTGATCGAGCTCGGACGCACCGTCATGGAGCGCCTGCGGGTTCGTGGGCCCGCCACCATCCAGGTGTTCCGCGACCCCGACATCGGCGTCGCGATCACCGACGTGAACACTCGCTTCGGCGGGGCCTTCCCGGCACCCGCCTATGCCGCCCTGCCGGGCCGGACCTACCCCGAGCTGATCGTGGCGATGGCGGCCGGAGAGGAGCCCGAGCCGCACGTCGGGGAGTTCGACGCCGGGATCAGCTTCACCCGCTACTACTGGCAGCTGGAGCTGGACGCCGACATGCGCCCGACGGGCCGTGAGATCGTGCCGGGAGGGCCGCGGCCCCCGCGGTGAGGGGCCTGCATGCCGCTTATGCGGCTGCCCCGCGGGTAAAATCCGGCTGCCATGTCCACGGTTGTCGACGAGCACCCAACCGCGCCGGAGCGCGACCCCGGGGGAGACCAGCAGGCCCGCGAGGACGGCTCGGCGGGCCCGCCCGCCACAGGGCCCGGAGAGGCCACCGCCACCCACCCCTGCCCGAACTGCGGTGCCCCGATGGAGCCCGGTCAGGAATGGTGCCTGCAGTGCGGCGCGGCGGCCCCGGGAGCACTCGAGCGGGCGCCGTGGCGATCGACGGGCCTGATCGTGGCGGTGATCGCCGCGCTGGCCCTCGGTGCCGCGGCCGCGGCGGTGGCGGCGCTCGACCAGAACTCCCCGGCCCCCAGGACGGTGACCAGCATCGTCGCGAGCGCACCCGTCACCACGCCCCCGGCGGCGACGACCACTCCGACGCCGTCCCCTACACCGACGCCGCCTCCCGCCACGACCAAAGCGGCTCCGCTCCCGAGCACGCCGGCAAAACTCCCCAAGATCCCCACCACCACCACGTCGACGACGCCCCTGCCGACCTCCACCGGCAGCTCCACCACCGGCACGGGCACGGGCGCGAACGGCGAATCGCAGGGCTCGGCCGGGTCCGGCTCGCAAGCCACCGGCTCCGGTGAAGGATCGGGCGGCTCCACCGAACCCGCCGCGCTGCTGCTCGACACCGACGCCGCCTCGACCTACAACCCGTACAACCTCCCCGCCAGCTACTTCGGCGACCCCAGTCTCACGATCGACGGCGACAACGGCACTTCCTGGACCGCCCAGGTCGACCCCACCACCGCCCCGAGCATGGCAGAGGGAGTGCTGATCGACCTCAAGGCGCTCAAGAAGCTGTCGGCGCTCGAGCTCGTCAGCACGAGCAAGGGCATGGTCGTGCAGGTGTACGGAACGACCGAAACGAAACCACCGGTGTCGATCACCGAAGCGGCATGGGTGGCGCTGAGCCGCCCGCTCGCGATCAAAAAGGCCCACACCCACTTCAAGCTGCTCAAGCCCAAGCAGGGCTTCCGCTACGTGGTCGTGTGGATCAGCAAGGCCCCCGCCTCGGCCATCGGGACGCCCACCGCCCCCGGCCACGTGAAGGTGGGCGAAGTCGAACTGTTCCCGGCGAAGTAGCCCGCCGCCGACGCTTCAGTGGCGGGCGGAGCGGGGCCGTTTGGCGCGCGCCGCGCGCGGGCCCCCGGCTCGGGTGCTGCTCCGCTGGGTCCTCCCGGAGGAGGCTTTTTTGGCCGCCGAGCCTTTGGTGGCGGCTTTCGCGGGGCTGCGTTTGGCTCCCCCGGTGCTCCGTTTGGTCCGGCGTGCCGCCCGCGGCGGGGCCCACAGTTCGTCCAGGAAGGCGGCGATCTCGTCGGTCAGCCGCTCGGGGTGCATGCGCAGCTCCACGAGTGAGTTGGCTTCGATCAGGCGGCCACTCGGGAGCTCCCCGGCGAGCATGCCGGCGTCGGAGAAGGGGTGGACGGGATCGCGTGGATGTCCGAGCACCAGCGTGGGCACCTCGAAGGTCCGCCGCTCGCTGCGGGGTGGGGCCACGCGGCCGAAGAAGAGTCCCTGCAGCAGCGCCCCGCCCGGACCCGGTTCCTGGCGGATCACGTCGAGCATCACGTTGCCCCAGTGCGGGAGCAGGCCTCGCGGGACGGCCCTCGCGGCCGTCGCCACCCGCTTCATCACCGGCTCGCCGAACGTGAGGGCGACGAGCAAAGGCGTGAAGGCCAGCGCGCTGGCGAGCAGCCCGTTGTCGAGCACCGGCATCTCGATCACCATCCCCCGCAGCCGCTCGGGGTGCTGGGAGGCCACCTCGAGCGCGGCATTGGCTCCCAGGGAGGTGCCCATCACGGCCGCCTGCTCGAGTTCGAGGTGGTCCATCAGGCCGATGATCTGCTCGCCGAAGATGGCCATCGAGTAGCGCCACATGTCGCGGGGACGATCCGAGCGCCCGTGGCCGAGCAGGTCCATCGTGATCACCCGGTTGCCCCGCCGGGCGAGCTCTTCGGCCAGCGGACGGTGCATTTCCTGGCTCAGCATCAGGCCGTGCAGCAGGATCAGGGGCCGCCCCTTGGCCGCACCCAGGGTTCCGTTCGTGGCCGCTCCGCGGTGCGCCCCGGCGGCGCGGGCGTCCTGCGCCGGGGGCTTGACGTCGCTGGCGAATTCCGTGTAGTGGATCCGCTGGCCCTGGTACCTGAAGAACGGCATCGGCCCCACAAGCGTACTGAGGCCCCGATCGCACCCACGGCGCGGGCGCGCTAGGTTGCTCTCTGGCGGGCCCGGAAGACCGGCTCGCACCGGGACAGCCGCAACCTAGGAGAAGCAGATGGCCAAAGAGCCCCGCATCCTCGCCGGAGAGACCGCCGCGATCACGGGTGCCGCCCGCGGGATCGGGCGCGCCACCGCCGAAGCCCTCCTCGCCCAGGGCATGAAGGTCGCGATAGGCGACGTCGACTACGACGAGGCCGCCAGGACCGCCTCGGAGCTGGGCCCCAGCACGGTGGCCCTCCCACTCGACGTGACCGAGCGCTCCTCCTTCTCGGAGTTCCTCGACGGTGCCGAGCAGCAGCTGGGCCCGATCGACGTGCTCGTCAACAACGCCGGGATCATGCAGATCGGGCGCTTCATCGACGAGGACGACCTGACCGCGCGGCGGATGATCGACATCAACCTCCACGGCGTGATCCTCGGCATGAAGCTCGCGCTGGAGCGGATGATCCCCCGCAACCGCGGCCACATCATCAACATCTCCTCGCAGGCGGGCAAGTACGGGGCACCCGGCGGGGCCACCTACTCGGCCACCAAGCACGCCGTGGTGGGCCTCACCGAGGCGGTTCGCGGCGAGCTCAGGCTTATGGGGGCGGACGTGGACCTCAGCTACGTGATGCCGTTCGCGGTCAAGACCGAACTCGGAGCGGGCCTCGGCGACGCCCGCGGGATGAAACACCTCGAGCCCCGTGAAGTGGCCGAGCGGATCGTGGAAGCGCTCCAGTACCGGATCGTCGAAGTGTGGGTGCCCAAGTCGGCCAGCCGCAACCAGGTGCTCGCCGCCGTGCTCCCGCGCTCGCTCTCGGAGGGATTCGCCCGTGCGCTCAAGGCCGACCGCGTGCTGGCCGGGGCCGACTTCGACAGCCGCCGCAACTACGAGCTGCGCGCCTCCCGCTCCGAGCCCGGGCTCGAGGGCCCGCCCCCGCAGCCGCAGATCGCGGGCGCCACGACGGCCGCCGCCCCCGCGCCCACGCCGGTGGCGGCGGGCACGGACCGCTACGAGTCCGCCGTCGAGCTGGAGGCCGAGGCGCAGGAGCCGGCCGGCACCGACGGCTCGGCCGAGCAGCCCCCCGTCGGCGGCGGCTAGGCAGAGCGCTTCCGCCGCGGGCCACGCGCGCGCGGCGCTTCTGTCGCGGCTACGAAGCCGATAGCCACTCGGCGATCAGGCCGCCGATCAGGGGACCCTGGTCCTCCTGCAGGAAGTGGCTCGCGTCCTCGATCGTGCGCGGGCGCTCGCGTCCGATCGCGTCGGCGAAGCGCTCGCCGGTGGCGGGGGGGATGATCGGGTCCGAATCGGCCCACAGCATCAGCGTCGGGCGCCGGTCCCCGCGCAGCGCGTCGAGAACCCGCTGTCCGGCCTGCCCTCCCGGCGCATCCGGGGTCGTGGGGAGCATCAGCGGGAATGCCCGCGCCCCCGCCTTGGAGGCGGCGTTGGGGTAGGGGGCCTCGTAGGCCGCGATCACGTCGTCGCCGGGGTCGGTCTTGCAGGCCCCGCGCACCAGCATCCCGACCGGCAGGTCCTCGGTGCGCTCGACGAAGTTGCGGAACGCGATCCAGGCGTCGGTCATCTTCTGGTGCCCGGTGAACAGCCCCGTGTCCATGATCACCAGGCGCGAGATGCGGTCGGGGTTCTCGACCGCCAGGCGCAGCCCGATCGGGCCGCCCCAGTCGTGCACCACGGCGGTCGCGTCGCGCACGTCGAGGTCCTCCAGCAGCGTGCCCGCCAGCTCCGTGTGGCGGTCGTAGCTGTAGAAGTCGAAATCGGTCGGCTTGTCCGAGCGCCCGAAGCCCGCCAGGTCGGGGGCCAGGCAGCGAAAGCCGGCGTCCCTCACCGGGGGGATCACCTTGCGCCACAGGAACGACCAGGTGGGCTCGCCGTGGAAGAAGATCACCGGGGCGCCCTCTCCGATGTCGAGGTGGGCGAGCCGCAGCCCGTTCACCTGACGGTAGGTGGACTCGAACGGAAAGTCCGGCAGGCCCTCCAGCGCCTGCTCGTCGGTGCGCACCACGTCCTCGCTCACGCTGCTCCTCCCCTCTCGACGGCCGGCGCAGCATACCCGTTGGTCCATCGGCTAGGCTCGCGCGCTGACGTGCACTCGCTGGCCCTGCAGCTGGCCCCCGTCCTGGCGGCCGAGAAGAGCAAGACCCCGTTCTACATCGTGGGCGGCCTGCTGGTGGTGTGGGCCTTCGGCCTCGCGCTGGGGATCGGAACCTTGCGCCCCGACTTCCCCACCAACTCCCGCGGCGAGCGCCTGGTGATCTCGATCTCGGTGCTGCTCGTGGCCGGCACGCTGGCCGCCGCGATCCTGACCTCGGGCAGCCCGGCGAAGACCGAACCCGCCGTGGCGGCGGCGCCCTCTGGTGAAACCACCCCGGCCGCCCCCAGCACCCCGGCGTCGACGACACCGGCGCGCACTACCTCCACCACGCGGACCCCCGGTAAAGCCCCCGGCGCCGCCACCAGCCCGACCACGCCGACGCCCAACTCGACCAAGCTCGCGCTCGCCGCGAACCCCGCCGGGCAGCTCGCCTACAACACCAAGCTGCTGAGCGCCAAGGCCGGCTCGGTGACGATCTCGATGACCAACATGAGCCCTCTCGAACACAATGTCACGATCGCCGAAGGCTCGAAGGTGCTGGGCGCCACCCCCACCTTCAAAGGCGGGACCAAGTCGATCACGCTCAACCTCAAGCCGGGGAAATACGTGTTCTACTGCTCGGTCCCGGGCCACCGCGCGGCCGGGATGGAAGGCACGCTGGTGGTCAAATGAGGCTGTTCGTCTGCTGGGGCACGTTTCCCACGCCCCGCCCGGGCGGGCACCCCTGTGCCAACGCCTACCACGCCCTGCGCGATGCCGGCTACGAGCCGGAGGTCGTGAAGGCCTACGGGCTCGGAGTGCTGCCGGGGGTCTTCAACCAGACCAGCGGACGGCGGGAGGTCCAGGAGCTGACCGGCAACCGCATGGTCCCGACGCTCGTGCTCGACGACGGCACCGTGATCGACGACTCGAAGGCGATCGTCGACTGGGCCCGCGCGCACCCGGCGAACGCCGCCGCGTAGCTCACGGTCGGCCGTCCCCGCGCTGCGTGCCAGCGCCAGCACGAGCATCGCCCAGAAGGCCAGCAGCGCGACCGCGGCGGCCAGCAGATAGTTCGACACGCCTATGGGTGAGGCTTTCTGCGCCCGCCCTCACGCTCCTTCCGGCACCTCCGTGGCGGTCCGCCACGAGAACATCACCGCCGCCACGGCCGTGGCCAGGTTCAGGCTCGAGACGCCGTCGCGCATCGGGATCCGGATCAGCTGCCGGGCCCGCGAGGCCAGCTCGTCGCTGAGGCCGTGGCGCTCGGTGCCGAAGGCGAGCACCGAACGGGGGGGCAGCGCCCGCGCGTCGAACGGGGTGCCGTCGGGGTCGAGAGCCAGCAGCGGCCGCTCGCCGCCGGCGAGCTGCTCCGTTCCCTCCAGCCGCGCCACCGGCAGTGCGAAGTGCAGCCCGGCGGCTCCCCGGAGCGCGTCCGGGTGCCACGGGTCGTGGGTACCCGTCGTCAGCACCCCAGCCGCGTCGGCGGCCGCGGCCACGCGTATGCAGGCGCCCATGTTGCCGAGGTCGCGGGGATCCTCGAGCAGGATCACCGGCGCTGGGTGGGGGCCCGCGAGGATCTCCGCCGGGGTCCGCTGCGGCCGCTCGGCGATCGCCATCACGGGCGTGCTCGGGGCCAGCGGCGCGAGCTGGTCGAACAGCTGCCGTTCGACCACCCGCGCCTCGGCCAGCCTGGGACCGAGGTCCGGGGCGAGCGCGTCGGCCAGGCGGCCCAGCTCCCGCGGGTCGCTCGTCACCAGCAGCTCGATCGTGGCACCGAACCTGAGCGCGTGCTTGACGGCGTGGAATCCTTCGAGCACGGCCAGCCCTCCGTCGCGCCGGGCGCGGCCGAAACGGGGGATCAGCGGACCGTCCTTCACGGGCCGATCATTCCAGCCCGGGCGCGCCCGGCGGCCTCTCGGGGCCGCCTGATGACGGCCCGTGCGCGAGTACTAGAGTTGGCCGCGATGAAGCTCGAGGGCGTCCACCACATCACCGCGATCACCGCCGACGCCCCCCGCAACGTCGAGTTCTACACGGGCCTGCTCGGCCTGCGGATGGTCAAGCGCACCGTCAACCAGGACGACCCCACCGTCTACCACCTCTTCTACGGCGACGAGGACGGCTCCCCGGGGATGGACCTCACCTTCTTCGAGTACCCGGGTGCCGCTCCCGGACGGGCCGGGGACGGGATGGTCCACCGCATCCTGTGGAGGGTGGGCTCACACGACACGCTCGGCTTCTGGCAGGAGCGCCTGGCGGCCGCCGACGTGAGCACCCGCAGCGGCGAGGGCGGGCTGGTGTTCGCCGACCCCGAGGGTCTCGAGCACGAGCTGGTCCTCAGCGACGCCCCCGACCCCCCGCTGAGGGCGGACTCGCCGGAGATCCCCGCCGAGCACGCGCTGCTGGGCTTCGAGGGCGCCCGTGCCTACGCGAGCGACCCCGGCCGCAGCGAGGCCTTCCTCGAGGGGGCGCTCGGGTTCGAACCCGACGGCGAGGGCCGCTGGACGGTCCGCGGACCCCACCGGGGCGGCACCTGGGTGTACGACGCCCCGCCCCCGGGAGCCCCGGTGCAGGGTGCCGGCAGCGTCCACCACATCGCCTTCGCCTCGCCGCCGGACGAGCAGGACGCCTGGCGGGGGCGGGCGCTGGAGGCGGGAGCCCACGCGACGCCCGTGATCGACCGCTTCTACTTCCGCTCGGTCTACTTCCGCGAGCCCAGCGGGGTGTTGTTCGAGATCGCCACGATCGGCCCCGGCTTCGCCGTCGACGAGGACGAGGCCCACCTCGGCGAGCGGCTCTCGCTACCGCCCAAGTTCGAGCCGCTGCGGGAGCAGCTGCAGGACACGCTCACGCCGCTGTCCTACCCGCCCGCCTGGCGGCTGGCGGCCCGCGCCTGAGCGTGCTCCGCCTGGTCACGATCCCGATCAGCCATTACTGCGAGAAGGCGCGCTGGGCGCTCGACCGGGCCGGCCTGTCCTATCGCGAAGAGCGCCACGTGCAGGGAATCCACATGCTGGCCGCTCGCCGTGCCGGAGGTGGTCGCACGACGCCGGTCCTGGTGACCCCGCAGGAGTCGATCGGCGAGTCGGCCCAGATCCTCGAGTGGGTGGACCGGCGCACCGAGACCTCGCGGCGGCTGTTCCCGGACACGGCGGCTGGGCGCAGGGAGGTGCTGTCGCTGTGCGGCCGCTTCGACGAGCTGCTGGGGCCCTCGGGGAGGCGCCTGGCATACGTCCACATGTTCGGCCAGCGCGAGCTGATGCTGCGCTTCAACGACCAGGGCGTCCCCGTCTGGGAGGACCGCCTGCTGCGTCTGGGGCTGCCACTGTTCAAGCGCCTCATCTCCCGGGTCCTGGAGATCCGCCCCGGCGTCGAGCGGGAGGACGAGACGGTCGTCTGGCGGGAGCTCGGCCACGTCGCCGAGCTGCTGTCCGACGGCCGCCGGTACCTGTGCGGTGAGGACTTCACGGCCGCCGACCTCACGCTCGCGGCGCTCTGCGCCCCGGTGCTGATGCCCCCTGGTTACGGCGTGCCGCTCCCGCAACCCGAGATCCTCCCCGAGCAGACCGCCCGCCTGGTGCGGCGGGTCCGCGAGCATCCGGCCGGGGCGCACGCGCTGCGGATGTACGCCGAGCACCGCGCCTGCACGTCTGGCGCCGGCGCGGCGGCGGTCGCGCGGTAGGCCGGCAGGACGGTGGGCGCCTCCGAGGAGCACCAGGCCGGGACCCCGTACCTCGACGCCCTCCGTGAGTACGCGGGGCGCGACCCGGCCCGGCTGCACGTCCCCGGCCACAAGGGCGGACAGGGGGCCGACGAGGGTCTGCTGGAGGCCCTCGGCGAGCGCGCCCTGGCACTCGACATCCCCGCCCTCACCTACGGCGTGGACCTCGGCCCGGAGCCGAATCCGTTCGCCCGGGCGCAGACGCTGGCGGCCGAGGCGTGGGGGGCGGCGAGGGCCTGGTTCCTCGTCAACGGTGCCTCCCAGGGAAACCTCGCGGCGGGCCTGGCGTTGGCTCACCGGGGCGAGCAGGTGGTCGTCCAGCGCAACGCCCACTCGAGCACGATCGACGCGCTCGTGCTGTCCGGGATGCGGCCCACGTTCGCGGCCCCGGAGCTCGACCCCGAGCTCGGGATCGCCCACTGCCTGAACCCCGAGACGCTGCGCCGGGCGCTCGAGCTGACGCCCGACGCCGCCGGGGCCTGGATCGTCTCGCCGACCTACTTCGGAGCGGTCGCGGACGTGCGCACGCTGGCCGGGATCGCGCACGAGCGGGGTGTGCCGCTGATCGTGGACGAGGCCTGGGGGGCCCACCTCGCCTTCCACGAGCGGCTACCCGAGCACGCCCTCGCGGCCGGGGCGGACCTCGTGATCTCGAGCACCCACAAGATCGTCGGCAGCCTCACCCAGTCGGCCATGCTCCACCTCGCGGCCGGCTCGCTGATGAACGAGCAGGAGGTCGACCGGGCGGTCACCCTGACCGAGTCCACCAGCCCCAGCTCGCTGCTGCTGGCCTCGCTCGACGCCGCCCGCCGGGCCGCCGTGACCGGGGGCCGCGCCCACCTCTCGCGGACGATGGACGCACTCGCGCGGGCACGCGCCGAGATCCGCACGATCGAGGGGCTCGACGTGCTCGACGAGCGCCTCGTGGGGCGCCCCGGGGTGTTCGCCTACGACCCCCTGCGGTTGGCGATCGACGTCCGCGGGGTGGCCGCCAGCGGCTACGAGCTGGCACCGCTGCTGCGGGAGCTCGACGACATCAACCTCGAGCTGTACGGCCAGAACGTGCTCGTCGCCGTGTTCGGGATGGCCGAGCGCTCCCTCACCGAGGCCGGTCGCCTCGTCCGTGCCCTGAGCGCGGCCGTGGCGAAGGTCGGGGTCGAACCGGCCGGGCTGCACACGAGCTTCGCCGACGCGCCTCCGTGGGGGGAACTGGCGATGACCCCCCGCGCCGCCTATCTCGGACCCCAGGAGGTGGTCCCCGCCGAGCACGCCGCCGGCAGGATCGCCGCCGAGTCGCTGGCCACCTACCCGCCGGGGATACCCAACGTGCTCCCCGGCGAGCGTCTCACGACCGAGACCCTGGCGTACATCCGCAGCGCGCTGGAGCAGGGGGGGAGCGTGCGGGGAGCCAGCGACCGCCTGCTGCACACGGTGCGGGTGGTCGTCGAGTGATTACACTCGCCGCGCCCAGCGATCCACGGGAGGTCCGATGCGCGCAGTGGTGATCCACGAAACAGGAGACGTCGACGTGCTGCGCCTGGAGGACGTCGAGCAACCGGTGCCGGGCGACGGCGAGGTGCTCGTCCGCGTCCGCGCCGCCTCCGTCAACCCGATCGACTGGAAGCTGCGACGGGGGCTGATGCCCAAGCAGCTCCCGGCGATCCTCGGCAGCGACGCCTCGGGCGTGGTCGAGGCCTCCAACGCCGAAGGCTTCAGCGCGGGCGAAGAGGTGTTCGGGTTCCTCGGCAGCGGCTCCTACGCGGAGTTCGGAATCGGGGTCCCGGCCACGCTCGCCCACAAGCCCGACCACCTCTCCCACGAGCAGGCGGCCGCGATGCCCGTCGCCGTGCTCACGGCCTGGCAGGCGCTGTTCGAGCGGGGCGGCCTGCAGGAGGGCCAGACGGTGCTCGTCAGCGGCGCCTCGGGTGGGGTCGGGCACCTCGCCGTGCAGCTGGCCGCCAACGCCGGAGCGCAGGTGCTGGGCACCGGCTCGCCCGCCAGCCGCGAGTTCGTCCTCGGGCTGGGGGCCGAGCGCTTCATCGACTACACCAGCGAAGACGTCGCCACCGCCGCCGAGGGGGTGGACCTCGTGTTCGACGTCACCGGCCACGACACCGACAAGCTGCTGCAGACGATCCGCCCCGGGGGCAGGATGGTGCTGATCGCGGGCGCCCCACCCGCGGGGGCGGCGGAGCGTGACGTGGACGCCGAGCTGCTGATCATGAGCCCCGACTCCGCCACGCTCGAGCGACTCGCGGTGCTCGTCGCGGACGAGGTGATCAGGGTGGCGCTGGACGAGGTCATGCCGCTGCAGGACGTGCAGCGCGCGCACGCTCTCAGCGAGGCCGGTCACGTGCGTGGGAAGATCGTCCTGACCCTCTGAGAAGGGCCCTCGCGGGCCCTTTTGGCGATGCTCGCTGTTTGCATCAGATTTGTTCGGCCAGCTCGTGTTAGTCCTCGCTGATTCCGGGAAAACGAACGGACGCTCCCGCCGCGTGCGAGTACTACTGTGGTCGTGGGGCCGCGCGTCGTGGGCTTCGGAAGGCCGCTCGCGTGCATGCAAGCGACTGTCCGACGATTCGGGCCTTTATCTAGATGAGCTTCAGCACAGAGCAGGAGTACCGATCCCGCGAGGACGGGGTGCTGCTCACCGGTGCTACGGGGTTCCTGGGGATGGAGATCCTCGCGCGCTACCTCGAGCACACCGACCGGCCCGTGTACGCGCTGGTGCGCGCCAGCGACCAGGGCGTGGCGACCCGTCGCCTGCGCCGCACGCTGCACTGCCTGTTCGGGTCCGGTCACCCCTACGGCGAACGCGTGGTCGCGGTTCGCGGCGACGTCACCAAGGAGGGTCTCGGGCTCGGCCGCCAGGCGTGGCCGCTGGCTGACCGCATCGACGAGATCATCCACGGCGCCGCATCGGTGTCCTTCGAGCTGCCGCTGGCGGGCTCGCGGGCGATCAACGTCGGCGGCACCCGCCGGGTGCTCGAGTTCGCCGAGCTGTGCCACGGCTCCGGGGCCGGCCTGCGGCGCTTCACCTACCTCTCCACGGCGTATGTGGCGGGGGAGCACGCCGGCACCTTCAGCGAGGACGACCTCGACGTCGGCCAGCGGTTCCGCAACCCGTACGAGCGCTCCAAGTTCGAAGCGGAGGGGATCGTCAAACGGTGGCGCTCGCGGATGCCGGTCACGGTCGTGCGCCCGAGCATCGTGGTGGGCGAGCAGGACAGCGGCTGGACCCCGACCTTCAACGTCATCTACTGGCCCCTGCGGGCCTTCTCGCGGGGTGCCTACCGGGTGATACCGGCACGCGCCTCGGCCCCCGTGGACGTCGTGCCGGTGGACTACGTGGCCGACGCCACCTTCGCCCTCAGCCAGGCTCCGCACGCGGTCGGGGCGACCCTTCACCTCACTGCGGGCCGCCACACCAGCACTGTCGGCGAACTGGTCGAGCTGGCGCGGATCTTCTTCGCCCGCCCCGCCCCCCGGCTGCTCGAGCCGGAGCTCTACCGGCGGGTCGTGCACCCGGTGATGGTGCGTGCCTCCCGCGACGAGCGCCTGCGCCGGGCGCTGCGGCGCAGCGAGATCTTCTTCCCCTACTTCGACGCCCGCGTGCGCTACGACGACCGCCGCACGCGGGCGCTGTTGCACGGAAGCGGCATCGAGCCGCCGCCCCTGTACGAGTACTTCGACCGCCTGATCGCCTTCGCCACGGCGGCCGAATGGGGCAAGCGCGACCTTCCCCGGGCGGGGCTCTCCGTGGGGCGCCCGCCGACCCACCGCCGCCTGCCGGAGGAAGGGCCCGAGCGGTGGCTGCGGACGGCCCAGCGGCCGCTGTTCGCCTGATGGCGCGCCTGTCGGGACTGGACGCCTCCTTCCTCGCGGTAGAGACCCCGGCCGCCCACATGCACGTCGGCTGGGTGGCGGTGTTCTCCGGCCACCAGGGCGAGCCGCTGCCGTCGTTCGGGGAGCTGCGGGAGCACATCGAGCGGCGCCTGGTGCGGGCCCCCCGCTACCGCCAGAAGCTCGCCCCGGTGCCGTTCAACCTCAACGCCCCGGAGTGGATCGACGACGAGAGCTTCGGCATCGAGCGCCACCTGTACTGGGCCCCGGGACCGCTTCCGGGGCTGGTGGACGAAGTCATGTCGATGCCCCTGCGCCGCGACCGGCCGCTGTGGGAGATGTGGATCTGCCAGGAACCGGAGGACAACCGCTTCGCCCTCATCGGCAAGGCCCACCACTGCATGGTCGACGGGATCGCGGCGGTCGAGCTCGGCTCGCTGCTGCTCGACACCACGCCCGAGGCGGACGCGCCCCCGGCGGAGTCGTGGTGCCCGGAGCCGGAACCCGGCGGCGAGCGGCTGCTGGTCAGGGGACTGCGCGACCTGCTGGCCGCCGAGGCGGCCCTGCTGCGGGCGCCCGTGAGGGTCGCCGCATCGCCCGCCCGGGCGGCCCGCTCGGTCGCCGGCGGGGCGGCCCGCGTGACGCGGGCGGTGGGTCACTCGCTGCTCAGCGGGGCCCCCTCGAGCGCGCTCAACCGCTCGCTCTCGCCGCTGCGCCGCCTGGCCTGGGCCGAGCGCCCGCTCGAGGACCTGAGCCGCATCAAGCAGGCCTACGGGACCACGATCAACGACGTCATGCTGGCGGCGGTCGCGGGCGGCATGAGGACCTACCTGGCCGAGCACGGCGAGGAGCCGGTGGCGCTGAAGGCGATGGTGCCGGTCAGCGTCCGCAGCGACGACGACGTGCTGGGCAACCACATCTCGTTCGTGTTCGCCGAGCTCCCGTGTGACCTCCCGGACCCGCTCAGCCGGCTGTTCCGGGTCCACGACACGATGAGCTCGCGCAAGCAGCACCGCGAGCCCGAGGGCGCGGACCTCGCGCTGAAGGCGGCCGAACTGGGCCCGGGGATCGTCCAGAGCGCGTTCTCGCGCGTGATCGCCAGCCCCCGCACGTACAACCTGGTGGTGTCGAACATCCCGGGACCTCCGGTGCCGATGTACATGCGCGGGTGCCGCCTCGAGTCGGTCTACCCGGTCGTTCCCCTGTCCGACCGCCACCGCGTCTCGATCGGCATGACGACGGTCTGCCGGCGGGCGTGCTTCGGCGTCTATGCCGACCGCGAGGCGCTACCGGACGCGCACATGCTGGCCCACGACATCGACGTGGCGATCAGCGAGCTGCTGGCCTGCACCTAGCCCGACGGACGCACCCGCAGTTCCCCGATGCAGGCTTTCTGGGCTTCCCGCAGCTGGGGGGTGGGCTTGACCGCGCTCGACGGGTACAGCGGGCCCTTGCCGGAGGTGTTGGCCTCGGGGAAGTCGGGGACCCCGTGGGTGCGCATGCAGCTGGTGAAGCGGACCAGCGCCTGGCGGTAGGAGGGCTGGGCGAGCAGCCGCCGGCGCACCGCCGAGGTCCGGGGGCCACGCCGCGCCGACTTCAGCGGCGTGGCGCAGTGCGCCAGGGCGGCGTTCAGCTGCGCCCTGGTGGGCGCCTTGCCGGAGGAGCGCGACTTGATCCCGTTGCGTTCCAGGCACCGTCTTACGCCCGAGGCTTCGGGCGACGTCGGCGCCGGGGGGACGCCCCCCGTAGGGCTCTTGCCGCTCGACGTGGCAGCGCCTGAGGTCGTGCTCGAGTGACCGGCACCGGTTCGCTTCGGCTGGGCCGGCCCGGCCGTCCTGCTGCTCGTCGCTCCGGTGGTGCCGCTGCTGGAGCCCGCGCCGGCGCCCGTGGATGTGGTGGCGGGGTTCGCGGCCACGCTCGTGGTGGTGGAGGACTTGGAGCCCCCGCACGCCACCAGCACGACGGCGCACAACAGCAGCAGCGCCGCCGCCGCGAGCGGCGCGGTCGGGCGTGGGTTCTTGACGGCTGGCGGTCCGGACATCGCGATGGGAGGGTACCCGCCCCCGCTCGTGTACCGGCGGGGGGCGGACATGATTCACGCGCCGGATAACCCGCAGATAAGCGAGCGGCGGGGCGGGGGCCCCGGCAGGATCGCCCCGGCGGGCGGCGAACTCCTACGCCGATGCGCCGGGGACTCCTGCTCGCAACCCTGCTCGCGTGCTCCGCGCCGCTGGCGGCCTGCGGCTCCTCGAAGTCGGGCAGCTCCGGGAGCCTCTCGACGGCCCAGACCAGGGCGGCGATCGAAGAAAGCATCCTCCGCGAGCGCCACCTGCACGCGGCCGTCACCTGCCCGGCCGAGGTGACCAAGGAAAAGGGCGCCACCTTCGAATGCCTGGCGGTGGCCACCAACGGCCAGCGGACCACCTTCCACGTGATCGAGGTCAACAGTCACGGGGGCGTGAGGTACTCCTCGCCGCCCGCCCCGCCGCCGAGCGTCGAATAGGCGGCGGCGCCCCTAGGTAGGACGCACGATCTCGATCCAGTCGAGCTCGCGGCCGCAGAGTTCGTGGGCCTGCGCGGGCGGGACCGTGATCAGGGCCCGGGGCGGTCGCACGGTCGGTTCGAGCGCGATCGCCGAGAGGTAGGTGAACTGACCCCAGCCGCTCCCGGGTGCGAGGCTGGGGTGTGGGTAGGTGAGCGCGATCGTGTGGACGCCCGGTTCCAGGAACACGGTCGTGACGTAGACGTAGCCGGCGAAGGCGAGCAGCTGGTTGCGGACGGTTCCGACGTGGCGGCCGTCGACGCTGACTTCGAAGCCGCGGGCGAAGCTCCCCCCCAGCCACAGTTCGTACGGTTCGGCGTGGGCCACGGCGATGTGGCTCACGGCCGTGCCCGGGAAGGTCGGCACGAGCGTGTGTTCTTCGGCTTCGTGCACCCAACCCGCGGGCCACAGCGTCTGGTCGCCGCGGGCCACGATCGGGGCGGGCCGCTGGTACGCGACGAGCTGCCCGTGCGCCGCGGCCGCGCGCCGTCCGAGGGCTTCGACCTCGCTGCACGGGGGAGTCCCGACGGGGTTGATCGAGCACACCGGCTGATAGGGGCCGTCCTGGGCCCGCCCGCAGTAGGGGAGCTTGAGCGATTCGCCCAGCGGGACGTGCTCCACGATCGTGGTCGCGGGTTCGGCCGGGCGGCGCCACAGCTGGTAGTAGCGGCCCTCCCACACGAGGCGGTAGGTGGAGGGGGGCCGCGATTCGACCGGTGAGCGGCGGGTGACGATCGAGCGGTACGGTTCGAGCGTCGAGAGCCCGAACGAGTCGAGGTCGGCCCAGGCGGACTCGGTGAGGGCGAGACCGTCACGCAGGGGGAGGGTCACGTCGCGGTACTCGGCCGGCTCGACGGGGGCTCCTTCACGCAGGAAATGGCGGTCGGCGTAGACTTCGTACTCGTTCACGAAGGTGGGGCCGTTCCCGGCCAGGAGCGTGCCGATGTGCTGCAGCTCGGCGAGCGGGGCGCGGGGGGCGAGCGTGACGTCGTGGTAGGCGAGCGCGTTTGACCACAGCACCCCGCCGGCGAGGGCCACGATCACCAGCACCCCCGCCACGCGCCGCCACGCGAGCAAGAGCCCGCCGCCCACGAGCGCCGCCGTCAGCAGCGCGGGGGAGGACAGTGCCAGCGCCTTCGCCGTCACCCAGGGGGTGCCACCGGACAGGTACACCGCGGCGCAGCCCACGAGCGCCACGCCGACGTAGAAGGGGATCCCGTAGCGCCGCCGGCGGATGGCGACGAACAGCGCCCCGCCCGCCGCCGCCAGCGTCAACCCGATCCACAGCACGCTCGGGATCGTCGGGGCGGTCAGGCGGAAGTCCCCGACGGGCCAGATGCCGGCGACCTGGAAGATGCTGAGCGGTCCGTAGAGGTTCCCGAGTTTGGTGTGCGTCGAGGCGCCGCTGGAGAACAGCTGGTGGATGAGGTCGCCCTGGCCGCTGAAGAACTGCGACAGCACCACCCACAGCGGGATCACCGCCAGGGCCGTCAGCGCGGCCGCCCACCCGATCGAGACCAGCCCGGCGGTTCGCTCGCCGGATCCCCGCCGGCGCCACAGCCAGCCGCCGGCGAGCGCCAGGAGCGCCGCCAGGATCCACCCGGCCGCTCCCACGCCGAGCGTCTGGATCAGCCCTCCGGCGGCCACCGCGAGCGGGATCAGTGCCCGCCACCCCGGTGGGCGCTCGCGCAGCAGCAGCGCCCCCAGCGCGGCCCCCAGCGCCAGCAGGAACGCGGCCGTCAGCTCCTTGACGCCGCCCCACAGGCTGTACCCGTACAGCAGCGACGCCTGGGCGCCGAGGAACGCGAACAGCGCCCGCAGCCGCGGCGAGGCGATCAGCGGGGCCATCAGCGCGTACAGGCACAGCGCCACCGCGGCCGCACAGCAGGCCAGATAGGGCTGGAACACCCAGGCCACGTCGATGCCCGTGAGCGCGTGCCCGAGCCCGGGGAGCATGAACGACCCCAGCGGGTAGGCGGGGTTGGCGGTTTCGAAGTTCAAGCGGTAGGTGGACAGCGGCAGCTGCGACACCGAGCGGCCGTGGCTGACGACGTTGTCGATCACGTTGAACCACGTGGAGGTGTCGTCGAGCTTGATGTAGCCGGTGAAGGTGGCCTGGCCGGAGGCCAGGACCGGGGCGCCGTACACGAGCAGCACGCCCAGCGCCGCCAGCAGCGGCCAGCCTCCGGGCCAGCGTCGCCCCCGCCAGGCGATCACGAGGCCTGCCACGGCGCCCACCGCCACGGCTGTGACGGCCGCCGGGGCGATCGCGCTGAAGGCGGTGATCGTGCCGGCGAGCACCAGTGCCGCCGCCAGTCCCAGCGGGATCAGCAGTGCGCCGTCGAGCTTCGTCGAGCTCGCGCGCTCCACCAACGTCCCCCAGCCCAGGCCGACGGCCGCGAGCACCAGCGGGAACAGTCCCCACGCGAGGATCAGCGACACGGCGCGTCCACCGAGTGCCCTACGGTGAAGCCGCTCACCCGTCGATACCTTACTGGCAGATGCCCGGGAAACTCGCGATAGTGCCCGCCCACAACGAGGCCGGCGCGGTCGGCCCCACGGTCGCCGAGATCCACCGCTGGGCACCGGATTTCGACGTCCTCGTGGTGGACGACGGCTCGACCGACGCGACCGCCGTACGGGCCCGCGAGGCGGGCGCCACGGTGCTGACGATGCCGTTCAACCTCGGCATCGGCGGGGCGATGCAGGCCGGCTATCTGTACGCCCGCGAGCACGGCTACGAGGTGGCCGTGCAGGTGGACGGGGACGGCCAGCACGACCCGCGCTACATCAAGGATCTCGCGGCCCGGCTGGCGTCCGACCCGTCGCTGGACATGGTCACCGGCTCGCGCTTCCTGGACAGCGACGGGAACGGCTACCGCTCCTCGGCCGCGAGGCGCATCGGGATCCGGGTGTTCTCGGGCGTGGTGTCGCGCATCACGAGGCGGCGGGTCACCGACCCCACCTCCGGCTTTCGCATGACCGACCGGCGCGGGATCGAGCTGTTCGCCCGTGACTACCCGCACGACTACCCCGAGATCGAGGCGATCCTGCTGATGCACGCCCACCGCCTCAACAGCTGCGAGATCCCGGTCACCATGCGAGCCCGGACGAGCGGCTCCTCGGCGATCTCCTCGAGCCAGTCGGTCTACTACATGGTCAAGGTCCTGCTGGCGGTCTTCGTCGGCCTGTTCCGCCGTCATCCGGCGCTCGACCAGCCGGAGACCCCGGGCGCCGAGGCAGCCGGGCGCGCGGAGGAGTGCCCACCGGTCGTCGCGGAGCGTCCCACGTGATCCTGCTCGCGACCAAGTACGCCAACTCGACCGAGCAGCGCTTCGAGATCATCGCCGTGTCGGTGGTGATCTGCCTGGTGATCTTCGAGCTGATCAGGCGCCGGCGTCTGATGGAGCGCTACGCGATCCTGTGGCTGCTCGCGGGAGTGACGGTGGTGGTGCTGTCGGTCGGCCAGAGCCTGCTGGTGAAACTGACGCACGCGGCCGGCATCTCGTACGCGCCCTCGGCCGTGTTCGCGATCGCCTTTCTGTTCGTGCTGGCGATGCTGGTGCAGTTCTCGATGACGATCTCTCGCCTCTCCGACCAGAACACCGCTCTCGCCCAGCGCCTCGCACTCCTGCAGGAGCGCCTCGACCGCGAGCGGGACGACGCTCGCCCGCCGGCCCCCGGCGCGTCGCGGGTCACCCCGCCCGCGGATCGCCCCTGAAGGGCGGGAAGGAGACCGGCGGACGCTCGAGGTCCGCAACCTGGTCCAGGGGGGCCGGGTTGACCAGCGACACCAGGCTGTCGCTGCGGTAGGGCAGCTCCAGCCCGGCGGCCTCCGCCAGCCGCAGCACGGCCAGCACGGCCGCCGTGGGCACCGGCAGGAAGCGCACGCTGGCGCCGCGGGCCGCCGCGATCTCGCCGGTCAGCGCGCGCAGGGTGGTCGGCCGCTCGTGGGCGGCGAAGATCACGCGGGGCCGCGGCCGGTCCTGGGGGGGCTCGCCGGCGAGCTGCGCGACCAGTCGTGCGAGGTGCTCGTCGTGGGTCACGAACAGGCGCTCCGATCCACCGACGATCGGCGTCGGCCCCCGCCCCGAGGCGCTCCCGGCGAGGCTCCCGAACAGGCCCCCGGGTGCGGCCCCGAACACCAGCCCCGGGCGCACCGACAGTCCTCCGCGGCGCTGGACCTCCTGCTCGAGCGCGAGCTTCGCCTGCCCGTACCGGGAGCGTGCCCCGGAGAACGCCGACAGCGATGAGATCAGCAGCACGCGTCCGCCGCGGGCGGCGGCGGCATCCAGCAGCGGCAGGCTTCCGCGGGCGTTCACCGCGGCGACCCGGCCCCCGCGCACGGACGCGTCCCAGGCCGCGTGGACGACCGTGTCGACGCCGTCGAGGACGCCGTCGGCGAGCGGCTCGTCGAGCGCATAGTGGCGGGCGGGCCCGTCCTGCTCGTGGGGGCGGCGTACCAGCGCCACGGCTTCGGCCCCGTCCGCACGGAGGGCCGCCAGGATCCGGCCCCCGACGTAGCCGTTGGCCCCCGTGACCGCTATCACGACGACCCGGAGGTCGTCGTGGCCGTCGCGATGCGGTGTGCGTTGGCCATCGCGGTGAGCGTGATCGCGCCACCCGGCACCGACGGGAAGCACGACGAGTCGACCACGTGGATCCTGTCCGCGCCCGCCGGGCGCCCGAGCGTGTCGCTCTGCCCGGAGCCAGGCCGCCGGTGCATCGGCGCCGAGCCGCCGTAGTGGTAGCCACCGCCGACGGGGGCGTGCTCGGCGAACGGCATCAAGGGGACGATCCCGAGCGGCGCCAGGGAGCGGCGCAGCGCCCGCGAGAAGCGCCGCACGGTGGCGGTCCGGTCCACCTTTCGGAGCGTCTCCAGGCGTCCGGATTCGCTGCCCGTGTCCCACACGCTGAGGATGCTGTCGGAGTCGTCACTGTGGAAGAAGCAGATCGCGACCAGCAGGCGGCGCGCGAGCAACTCCAGCCCGGGGCCGAGCGCGCGGCTGATGTGGGGGTGGGCCTCGCGGGCCCGCTCCGCCACGCCGCCGCTGTAGGAGTAGAAGGTGAGGTGGACGGGGCTCGCCGAGACCTCCCGGTCTTCGAGCACCATCGTCACCTGGGCGAGGGTATGGCCGGGCTCGCGGCCGGTGCGCCCGACGGGTCCGATCCAGGCGAACGGCACGTAGAGCGCCCGGCTGTCCAGGATCTCGCGGCGCTCGGGGAGCAGCCCGGAGCGTTGCAGGATGACCGTGCTGGAGATCGCCCCCGCGGCCAGGAAGACCCGCCCGCAGCGCAGGGTCACGCTCCCGCCGTCGGCGACCTGCGTGGCATCCACGGTGACGCCGTCGCCGTTCTCGCGCAGGCGGTCCACGTGCAGGCCTCCCCGATACTCGACGGTCCCTCCGCCGGTGAGCGCGGAGATCGTCTGAAAGCCGCTGTAGATGTGACCGTACGGGCAGCCGTCGAGGCAGTGGCCGCAGTACACGCAGCCCTTCCAGGGGGCCGGGTGGCCGACCCGAACCGCGAGCCTGGGAGCCCCGAACGCGTATCCCGCCGCCCCGAGCGAGCCCGAGTGGCGGCCCAGGCGTGCGAGCAGCTCCTCACCGGCACGGGTGCGCAGCAGCGGTCCGTCGGGGTTCCGGTGGAGCGGGTAGCGCTGCGCGAGCCCGTCGTCCTCGGCCGCGAACGGGAGCAGCTCCAGGGCGGCGCGGTAGCCGGCGTCGAGGTCCGTCCTGGAGATCGGCCAGTCGCCCAGCTCCTGCTCGGTGTAGGGCAGCAGCCCCGACCCCCAGACGTTGCTGAGGCCGCCCGCGGCGTAGGAGGGTCGCGCACCCACGTCCGCGGAGATCTGCAGCGGAAGCACCCCGTCGTCTCTGAAGGCGAGGTCGGAGCCGAACAGCTGCTTGTAGTTGGAGCCCCGCTGCTCGTGTCCGGTGAACGACGTCAGCGCGAGGTCCTGGGCACGCCACCGCGCCGGAGGGGTGCTCGCCATCCGCAGGCGGGCCGCCTCGCGGTCCGGCTCGAGCGTGAGGCCGGTGTCGATCACCGTCACGCGACGGCCGGCTGCGGCGAGGGCGCTCGCGGCGGCGGCCCCGGCGGGGCCGGAGCCGATCACGAGCCAGGGCTCAGAAATGGGTCACCGCGGGACGTGGAAGATCCACCAGCGCACGACCGTGAACCCCACCAGTGACATCACCAACGCGGTCACCACGAACACGAGCTGCTGGGACACCCCCAGCGCACCGGGGACGGTGGTCACGATCAGGCTCGTGAGCGCGTAGTTGCACGCGGCGGCGATCAGGTAGCGGATGAACTGGGTCCTCGCCCCGAGCGCGAAGGTGTCGTGGTCGAAGAACACGAAGTGGCGCTGCATCGTGAAGTTCACCATCAGCGCCACGGTGAACGCGATCCCGATCGCCAGCACGATCGGAAGTCCGAGCGGCCCGGACAGCAGCAGCGTGCCGCCGGTGTAGATGCCGAACACGATCGCGCCCGTGAGGCCAAAGCGCACGAGCTGCAGCGTCATCTGCCGATACGGGGCCACCCTCGGAGCGGCCGGGGGACGTTCTGGCGCGCGAACCCCCACCTGCTCGGTCATGGCTCAATGGTATGACCTCGACGGATGGGCCCTCAGACCGGGACAGCCCCGAGGCGGGAGCGTGCACCGTCGCGCTGACCGTCACATTCGACCTCGAGGACAGCCGCGGCTCGCCCGCCCAGGAGCCACGGTACGTCGAGATGGGCCACCGCTTCCTGGACTTCCTGCAGCAGCGGAGCATCAGGGCGACGGTGTTCGTGGTCGGCGAGCTGGCCGCGGCTGCCCCCGAGCTCGTCCGGCGGGTGGCCTCGGACGGCCACGAGCTGGGCCTGCACGGCCTGCGCCACGTGACACTCGAGGACGTCGGGCGCGAGCACCTGCGACGGGAGCTCGAGCAGGGGCGGGCCCTGCTGGAGGACGCCGGCGGGGTGGCGGTGGGCGGCTTTCGCGCCCCGATCTTCTCCCTCACCCCCGCCAGTGCGTGGGCCGTCGAGGAGATCGCCGCGGCCGGTTTCGCCTACTCCTCGAGCGTCCTCCCCGGACGCAACCCGCTGCACGGCTGGCCGGGGGCACCGCGCCGGCCCTTCCGCTGGCACAACGGCCTGCTGGAGCTCCCCTGCCCGGTGGCCGGAGCCGGAAAGCTCCAGGTTCCGTTCCTGGGAGGCATCTACATGCGCTACTTCCCGGTGGCGCTCTCACGCCGGCTGGTGCGACGCGCCGGCCGGGAGTCGATCCTGTGGAGCTACGTGCATCCCTACGACATCGACACGGACGAGCCCTTCTCGGTGATGCCCCACGCGGGATGGGTGGTGAGCCGCATCGTCCACACCCGCCGGGGGGTCACGCTGGGCAGGCTCGAGGCGGTGCTCGCGGCGGCGGGAGGGGCCGGCAGGCCGCTGGGCGAGATCGCCGCCGAGCTGGACCCCTCCCGCCTGCCGACGATGACGGCGGGAGAACCGAGGCCGGGCACGTGAACGGGCCGGCGGCGACCGCGCAGCTGCTGGCGGAGGTGTTTCCGCACAGCCACATCGCGAACGTCGACTACCTGCGCTGGCTGTACGAGGAATCGCCCTTCGGGCCGGTGGTGGAGTCGAACCTCGACGATGACCGGGGCCGCGTCGGACACTACGCCCTGGTCCCGATCGCGCTGGCCCGCGACGGGGTCGACTACCCGGCCGCGCTGTCGCTCAACACGGCCGTGCACGAGCGTGGACGGGGCGGCGGGGTGTTCGTCGAGCTCGGGGAGCGGACGGTCGCCAAGGCGGCCGAGATGGGCCTCGAGAGCGTCGTCGGGGTCGCCAACGCGAACTCCACCCCCGGCTTCGTCAGGCGGCTCGGCTTCGAGCTCCTGACGCCGCTGCCGGCGAGGATGGTCACGCCGCTGCCGGGGACCTCCGCCGGGATCCACAGCGCCGAGGTCCGCTACGGCTCGGGCGGCTGGGAGCTCGGACCGGAGGACGACGCGGTGCTCTCCGTCCCGCGCCGCGGTGAAGCGCGTCGCTGGACCGCGCAGACGCTGGCCTGGAGGCTGCGCCGACCGCGGGCCGGCTATGCGGTCCACCGCGGGCCCGGGCTGCTCGCGTTCACCTGCCTGGAGCGCCGCGCCGGGCTGCGCATCGCCGTCCTCCTGAAGGTGTTCGCGGCGGCCCCGCTCTCCGGTGGGGAGTGCCGCGCCCTGGTGCGCGCGGCCTGCCGCCATCATCGCGCTCCCTTCGCCCTCCACGCCGGCCTGAACGACCTCGTCGACTTCGGTGGCATCGCGGTGCCGAGACGGCTGCGGACCTCGCCTCTGAACCTGATCTACCGCAGCCTCGTGACACCCCCGCGTGAGGCCTCGATCGTGCGCTTCGAGTTCCTCGACTTCGACGCCTATTGAGGCCGGGGGGGACGTGGCCCGGCCCGCAGCAAGGGGTATCGTGGGCGACATGGCCTGGACGCTCGCCGAGAAGGTCATCCTCGTCACGGGTGGCGCCCGCGGGATCGGCGCCGGCACGGCGGCCGAGCTCGCCCGGCGGGGGGCGAGGGTGGTGCTCGCCGACCTCGACCCCGGGGCGATGGCCGACACCGCCTCGCGGATCACGCCCGAGCCGCTAACGATCGAGTTGGACGTGACCGACATGGTGGCCTGCGAGGCCGCCGTGCAGCAGGTGCTCGCCGAGCACGGCCGGCTGGACATCGCCTGGGCCAATGCGGGGATCGCCTCGTTCGGCCCGCTGGGGCTGACGGCCCCGAGCGCGTGGCGGCGGACGATCGAGGTGAATCTGCTCGGGCCCTACAACACGCTACGGGCGGCGCTCCCCGCGGTCTGCGAGCAGCGCGGCTACCTGGCCGTCACGGCTTCGCTGGCGTCCTTCGCGCACGCTCCCGGACTGTCCGCATACGCGGCCTCGAAGGCAGGTGTGGAGGCGATGTGCAACTCGCTTCGCAACGAGGTCTCCCACCTCGGGGTAGACGTGGCGAGCATCCACCCGAGCTGGATAGACACGGACATGGTCCGTGAGGGGGATGACAGCCAACGCTCCTTCCAGCGCCTGCGGGAGGCGATGAAGGAACCCTTCAAGCGCACCTATCCGCTCGAGCGGGCGGTGTCCGACATCGTCACGGGCTTCGAAGCCCGCAAGCGGCGCATCTGCAGTCCCCGCTTCGCCGTGATGGCCCACTGGCTGCGCCCGCTGCTCGCCACCACGGCCTTCGAGCGCGACCAGCGGGCGGCCGCCCCCGAGATCGCCAGGCTGTTCGAAGAGGAGCTCGCAGAACGGGGTGCCGAGGGGGCTTCGACCAGCGAGCGGGTCGCCGAGCAGCTCGACGTGCACCTGCCAAGCGGCATCTCCTGAGCCTGGCCGACCCCACCCGGGGGTCCTGCGACGCGCGCTTCGCCGCCGTCCGCGACGCGCTCCGGGAGAACGTCGCCGAGCGGGACGAGCTCGGAGCTGCGGTCGCGGTCGTGCTGGACGGACGCCCGGTGGTGGACCTGTGGTGCGGTTGGGCCGACGCCCGTCGCACGAGGGCCTGGCAGCGCGACACGCTCGTCAACGCGTTCTCGGTGGGCAAGGCCTTCGCGGGCCTGTGCCTGCTGATGCTCGTCTCGCGCGGAGCGGCCGGGCTCGACGACCCGGTCGTACGGCACTGGCCGGAGTTTGCAGCCGCGGGCAAGGACGAGGTGACCCTGCGGCAGCTGCTCAGTCACCGGGCCGGCCTGGCGGCGATCACCGAGATGCTCCCCGAGGGGGCCCTCTATGACTGGGACCGTGTCGCCGCGGCGCTGGCCGCGCAGGAGCCGTGGTGGACGCCCGGCAGCGGGCACGGCTACCACGTACACACGTTCGGCTTCCTGGCCGGGGAGCTGGTGCGGCGTCTCGGCGGCGAGCGGATCGGGGTGTTCCTCGAGCGGGAGGTCGCGCAGCCGCTCGGTGCGCGGGTCAGCTTCGGGCTGCCCGAGCGCGAGCGGCCCCTGCGGGCGGACTTCGTGTTCGACGAACGGCGGGCACTGCGCACCCGCGCGGAGCTGGGCGAGCTCGCAGGTCGGAGCCTACGCGCGGCGGCCTACCTGAATCCGCCCGGCGCGATGGGGGTGGGGACCGTCAACACGCTCGCCTGGCAGCAGGCGGAGATCCCGTCGGCCAACCTCCACGCCGACGCACGTGGGGTGGCCGCCGTCTACGCGGCGCTCGCCCGCGAGAGCCCGGGGCTGCTCGGCGGCGACGTGCTGGCCGAGGCGACACGGGAGCACTCCGTGGGCACCGATCTGGTGCTCGAACGCCCGTCGCGTTTCGGGCTGGGATTCCAGCTCACACAGCGCGAGCGACCGCTCGGCCCGCACGAGTGTGGCTTCGGCCATTTCGGGGCCGGCGGCTCGGTCGGCTTCGGGGACCCCCGGGAGGGGCTGGCGTTCGCCTACCTGATGAATCGCGGTGGGCCGCAGTGGCAGGACCCGCGCAACCGGGCCCTGATCGAGGCCACATACTCGTCACTGTGAAGATTCACACACCCTCACCGGCGGTGAAGGGATGAAAAGGTGACAATGGCTCTCAAAAGGTGCCCAAAGCGCCGTTGACAGTGAATCGGGGCGTTGCTACCTTGCGACACGATTCAGCCGGACGCTGCCTCGAGGGGGCCGTCCGGGTGAGGCCGGCAACGCACGGAAGCGGCGCCGAATCGGGTGGCTACCACGGAGGGTGAACCGAACATGGATGTTCGGTCTGGGACAGCGAACGTGCCTTCCCCCCTCCACGCCATCCCACCACGGCTTCGCGCCCTCAGTTGACCGGAGGGGGGGAGCCCTCCGCGCTCGCCAGCAGGTGCGGGTCCCAACCACAGGTCACGCACGCATGGCTGAAGGCCGAGCTCGCGAACTCGAGTGCGGGCGTCACCGGGTCCGCCCGGTCGCGGACGTCGTTCCAGTCGAGTACGTACTCCCCGAGACCCGACTCCCAGCGGGCGCTGTGCGGCCTCAGCGTGGCTTGCGAAAACGCGTCCGGCGCCGGGTGTGCGTAGGCGTAGAAGGCGGCCCGTTCATAGCGGCCGTCCCCGGGCCACCACCCGATCGCGACCTCTTCCGCGTCCATCGCGTTGCGCATGATGAAGTCACCCGAGGGCGGTTCCGCGGGGGCTCCGGAGAACAGGTTCACGGCCAGGTCGAAGGACCCCCACCACGCGTTCACCGGCGTCGAGCGTCCGCGGTAGGGGGCCCGGAAGGCCGCCAGCGCGATCGCCGCCTGGGTCGCCGCGGCGAAGTACCGCTCGACCGCCCCGGCGTCGTAGCGGGTGTGCTCGGCGTCCTCGTCCAGGGGCACGGTCCAGGAGACCTCCTGCGGGGCCGGGTTGATCTCGACATGCCCGCCCAGCTCCCCCACGGCCCCCAGCAGCTCCCGCGTGACCTCTCCCACGGCCCGGTCGGGGGTCAGCCCCAGCCGCCGGGTGCCCCGGCTCGTGTGCTCCACGACGGCCTCGTGGGTACGCAGGTCGAGCGCCGCGACGATCGCCCCGCTCCCGTCGGGAGCGGGGAGCGGGGAGGTCTCCCACCCCCGCGCCGTCAGCTTCAGGGCGGCGTGCTGCAACTCGGGCTCGGGGGGCGCCAGCACCACCGCGAGCTTGCCCAGCACCTGCGTGTGCGCGTGCAGGGTGTCGCAGGTCTCCTGCCATTCGCGGTAGTCGACGGAGGGCCACCCCACCGGCATCGCCGATCAGACTACCGCCCCGCCACGGGCGCCCGGGGCCCGTGCAGCCACTGTTTCGCACACGGCGGGCGCCCCCACTAGAGTCACCGGCGGTGATCGATCTGCATTGCCACGTGCTGCCCGGGATCGACGACGGGCCGCAGACGATCGAGGAGTCGCTGGCGATGGCGGAGGTCGCGGCCCGGTCGGGAACCCGGACCCTGGTGGCCACGCCCCACGTGAACCGCCGCTACGCCAACCGCGCCTCCACGATCTTGCCGCTGGTCGAGGACCTGAACCGCAGGATCCGGGACGACGGCCTCGAGCTCGAGGTGCGGCCGGGAGCCGAGGTCGCGCTGCTGGGGGCGGCCGCACTCGGCGACGAGGAGCTGTGCCGGCTGCGCCTCGGCGGCGGGCCGTGGCTGCTCGTCGAGCCACCGACGGCCCCCGTCGAGGACGACGTGGCGGAGCTGGTGATGGCGCTCGCCGGCCGGGGCCACCGCGTCCTGCTCGCCCACCCGGAGCGCTGCCCGGCCTTCCGCGAGGACCCCGGCGTGCTCGCCTCGCTCGTGGGCGAAGGTGTGCTCGGCTCGGTCACGGCGGCGTCGCTGCGGGGGCACTTCGGCGAGGACGTTGCCCGCTTCGCGCTCGAGCTGCTGCGCTCGGAACTGATCCACAACGTGGCCTCCGACGCCCATCACCACGAAGCCCGCCCGCCGACCGTGCTGGCCGAGCTCGACCGGGTCGGACTCGGGCCGCTCGCCGAGTGGTTCACGGCCCGCGTTCCGGGGGCGATCCTGGAGGGCACCGAGATCCCACAGCGGCCGTTGCTGAAAGCGGGCCTCCAGACGCGCTCGACATGGGTCCGACGCGAGCCGTCCGGCAGGGAGCGAAGCGTCAGTGGCTCCCCGTCACCTCCTCCAGCGTCCTTGAGCTGAGCACCGAGCGGGGCTCCTCGGCGACGATGTCGCTACCCGGCCGCGCGCGCTCGTCGCGGCGCTTGACGAGCAGCCACTGAGGGTGCGGGGAGCCGCCCGTGCGTTGCAGGGCGAACCCCCCCGAGAGCTTCTCGCCGTGGAGCACGAACACGGCGTGGCCCCGCTCGAGCGCCTCCGGCCAGGGGACCCGGCCGCCCTGCTCGTAGCTGCCCCGGTCCCACACGATCACCCCTCCCTGGCCGCGGCTGCCCTCGAAGGCGGCGTGGGCGAGCTCGTGGTCGCCGACCTGAACCGCCAGCCGCTTGACGGCCGGGTCCATCGAGGGGCCCTTCGGCACCGCCCACGAGCGCAGCACGCCGTCCACCTCCAGCCGCAGGTCGAAGTGGTGGGTGCTCGCGAGGTGCTCCTGCACCACGAAGCTGCCCGCGCTCACCCCCCGGATCGCGAACTGCTCGTGCCCCTCGACCCGCACCTCCTCCAGGCCCAGCCCCTTCACCCGCGAGCCGGGGGGTCCCCGGCCCAGGAACCCGAGCAGGTCCTCGACGGCCTCGGAGGGACCCTCGGCGTGCACCGCCACGGTCCTGTCGGGTTCGTTGCGCACCCACCCCGACAGCCCCAGCGCCAGGGCTCGCTTCCGGGTCTCGGCACGAAAGCCCACGCCCTGGACCTCGCCGCTGACGGTGACCCGCACCGCCCGGTCGGGCCGCTCCGTCACCGCCGGAGTGGCCCGCATTCTCTGGAAATTGGGAGCTTTTCGGAGGGTTTTCCGACCATCTTGCACATTTCCCTGGGTGTCTGATTCTGTATGATTTGCAACGTCGACGCGGGCAACGCGGAGACTCGGCCAATGGATTGGCCGGCACGGTCGTGGGGCTGCCGGGGCGGGTTTCGCCCGGCCTGACCGGCGAGCGCACATAGCAACCAATGGAATGGGAGCGCATGAAATGAACACCGGCGGTGGGAAACGGATTTTCCGCCTCGGAGCCCGTCAGACGGGACACGGACCCGAACCCGAGCGGGACACCCAGGTCGAGGGGACGGCGGGCGGGAAGCTGGCGCATCTGAGCGTGGCGGCTTCCGACGCTCCCGCCCCGCTCCGAGAGACGATCGTCGCGGCGGTCGAACACGAGCGCCGGCGGATGGCGGCCGATGTCCACGACCTGGTCATGCAGGATCTCGCGCTCGCGCTCGCAAGGGCGAGGATGCTGGCGGACGACACGCCCGCCGCCGAGGCGGTCGTGGCCGCCGCCGAGCGCGCCCTCGCGGGTGCCCGGGGCCTGGTCTGTGGCCTCACCGTGCAGCGTTCGGAGCCGATCGCCGCCGCGGTCGCCGCCGGGGTCCGGCGGGCCGCCCGCGACATCCCGGTCACGGTCGTGGCGCAGGACGTCCCGCCGCTACCCCAACCGGACCGCCAGACCTTCAGCGCGATCGTCCACATCGCCCGCGAGGCGGTGACGAACGCCGTCAAGCACGCAAACCCCACGCGCATCGACGTCGCGCTGGAGTGTCCCGAGGAGTGGCGCCTGCGGATCAGGGACGACGGCTCCGGCTTCGAAGCCGACCGCGCTTCCGGTGGTTTCGGCCTGCAGAGCATGAGGCGCCAGGCGCACGCGCTCGGGGGACGCCTGCAGGTGACGAGCGGGGCCGGCTCCGGCACGTCCGTGGTGGCGCTGCTCCCGTGAGCCCCCCGGTCCCCCTCGGGGCGCCGACGGTCGTGATCGCCGACGACCATCCCGCCACCCGCCTGGGTGTGCGTATGGCGCTCACGCGGGGTGGCTTCGAGGTGGTCGCCGAGGCCGCGGACTGCGACGGGGCGGTGGCGGCCGCACTCAGCCGCCGACCCGACGTGTGCCTGCTCGACGTCTGCATGCCCGGGGGAGGAATCGAGGCCGCGCAGCGGATCACCCGCGCACGGGTGGGCGTGGCCGTGGTGATGCTGACCGTCTCTCAGGACAGCGGGGACGTGCTCGCGGCCCTGCGTGCCGGAGCCGTCGGCTACCTGCCCAAGGAGACCCGGCCCGACCGTCTCCCCGCCGCCCTGTCCGGCGTCCTGGCCGGCGAGGCCGCGCTGCCGCGGGCCCTGATGGGGCGGGTGCTCGAGTCGCTGCGCGACGGTGGGATGCCCTCCACCGGCCCCGTCCGGGTGGGAGCGGCGACGCTCTCCGCGCGGGAGGCCGAGATCCTGAAGATGCTGCGGTCGGGGCTGAAGACGTCGGACATCAGCCGCACGCTGTCGCTTTCACCCGTCACCATCCGCCGCCACATCTCCTCGGCGGTCGCGAAGCTGGGCGTCGCGGACCGCGCAGCCGCGATCGACGCGCTCGACTCGATCGCGGCCGCCTGATCCGCGCTAGCGAACGATCGCCACGGGTGCCACGCGGGTGAGCGGCCGCAGGCGGCGCATGACCGCCCCCGCCGATTCGTAGTCGAACTGCACCGCCGCCGCCTTGTGGCTTTTCCTGCCGCCCGCCGTGGCGAACACGTACCCGACGCCGGGCCTCACCGCCGAGGGGGTGCGGATCGTGCATTCGAGGGTCGAGGGGCACTGCAGGGTGACGGCCGTCCCTTTCCCGACCTTGAATGTCGTACCGCCGGTGGCCGTGGAGAAGCCGCTGCCGGTGACCGTCGCTTCCGTGCCGCCTCCCACCGGCCCGGCGGCGGGGGTGATGTGCGTGACCGTCGGTCGTTCGTAGGTGAAGCGCGCCCTGCGGTTCGCCCCGCTGTCGCCGCTGGGGGTGATGACGGTCACTTCGACGGCCCCGGTGGTGGCGGCCGGGGACACGGCGTTGATCGTTGTCGGGGAGACCATTTCGAAGCTCGCCGGCAGGCCCCCGAACCTGACTTCCGTGACGCTCCCGAAGCCCGTCCCCGTGATCTGAACAACCGTCCCGCCGGCCGCCGGCCCCTTCCTCGCCGAGAGCCTGGTCACGACCGGGGGCGCTTCGGTCTGAAAGGTCGCGCCGTTGCCGGAAGCGGTGCCGTGGGCGTTGCGCGCCTTCACCCGATAGTGGTAGGTGGAGCCGGGGGTGAGGGCCGTGAGCGCCGCCGTGACGGACACGGGGCCGTCCCCCGAGCCGGGGGCCGGGGTGCAGGGGGCGCTGTATCCGTAGCTGACGCCGGGCCCGTATTCGAACACGCATTCGGTGACTTCGCTGCCGTTCGGGTCCACGGTGCCGTTCAGCGTGGCGGTGGTCTGGGTGATTTCGCCCGCGACACCCGTGACCACGGTCGGGACTTCTTCACCGGCATCTTCTTCGATGGTCCCGTAGGCGTAGCTGTAGGTCTGACCGCCTTCTTCCTGGGCCCCACGGTTGGTGTTCAGCAGGTCGAATCCTTTTGGTTCCTCCTGCAGCCAGCCTTCGGTGTTGCACTTTTCACAGTTGATCTTGGTCGTTTCGGGGGAGGGCAGTTCTTTCAGCGTGCGCGCCACGTGTTCCCAGTTGTGTGGTTCGTTTGTGTAGTTGCCCCACGGCTGGTCTTCGGTGGTGCTGACGCGTTCGTGGTAGAAGAGCTGGTACTTGTGGAATTCCTCTGAGCCCGTCCCGTAGGCTTTCTGGAAGGTCGTGTTCGTGAGCCAGTACTTTTCGCCCTTCACGACCTTGACGGGGGTTTCGAGCTTGAATTCTGTCCACCCGTTGTCGAGGATCTTGCTCTCCGGCACTTTTCCGGAGGTGCCCAGCAGGGCGCCGGGGTCTTCCGGCGGGATTTCGAATTCGTACTGTTTGAATCTGGCCGGGGTCCACGTTTCCTTGGCCCCGTTTTCTTCTTCACCGCGGTATTCGATTTCCGCGTAGTGGTATCGGCGGTTGGCGAAGATCCCCACTTCCGCGCCCGTGGCTTCACCCGTCGCCAGCGCGGCGAAGATCGCTTCGACTGTTCCGGTGTGTTCGGCGATGAACGGCCAGCCGACGAACTGCGCCTGGGAGATTTCGTCGGCGCAGTAGGAGTCGTGGGATTTCGGGCAGGGCGCGGAATTGTCTTCCCAGTTGGCCTTCTGTTCGGCCCCCATCAGGACCCCGGGTTCGACGCCGGCCGCGGCCCGCGCGGGGAACGCGGAGCACGACCCGAGCGCCACGAGCACGCAGCCGGCGGCGAGCAGGGGCGCCCTGATCGATGGTCGGTCGGTTTCGTGCAGCGCGACGCGCATGAGAGTGCTCTCCCCCTAGCAACGGCGGGCACCCGCGGCTGCTTTCGGCCGTGGCCGCCGGTGCTATCCGGCGCGGCGGGGGACCTGCGACCAGCGCGGACGGGCGAGCGCGCGGGGCATCCGCAGGGCCGGGGGCAGGACCCGCCTGACGGCCGACTGCTGGGTCCGCCAGGTGGCCGGGAAGCACACCCTCAGGGTCAGCAGGTAGGCCGGCACCGCCACCGCCCCGATCGCCAGCAACCAGATCGCCGCCGGCGCCCCGGCGGCCGTCAGCCCGGCGCTCGCGGGCACGGCGACGGCGGCCAGGCCGAGGCACGACACGACCGCCGGGCCGGCGTCCTCCCACAGGCGCCGGACCGGGTGTTCGGCCGACCCGCGCAGCATCAGCCGGTAGGCCAGGACGGCGAACAGCGTGTGTACGACCGCCGCGTCGATCGCGACGGCGACGATCCCCCAGTGGACCACTAGCAGCACCGAGAGTCCGTAGGTGGTGAAGTGCGCCAGCCCGAACCCGAGCAGCGCACGTGCCCGGCCGCTGGCCATCAGGACCGTGCCGGCGGCGTTGGCGACCAGCGTGGCGCCGCCCCCCAGGCACAGGATCTGGACCGGCACCACGGCGTCGTGCCAGTGCGGACCGAAGAAGAAGGGGATCGCCACCGGGGCCGAGATCGCGAGCAGCACCAGCAGCGGGAACAGGACCGTGGTCAGCATGCCGACCATGCGCCTGTACAGGCGGGTGAGCTCCTCGTGGCTGGACGCCCGCGAGAGCACGGGGAACCCGACCGAGCCCATCACCATCGCGAGCTTGCTCTGGTATTCGACCGCGACCGTGTATGCACGGAAGTAGATCCCGGTCTGGAAGGCGCCCAGGCGCGCGCCGATGATCGCGTAGTCGATGTTGCTGAACCCGACCCAGCTGACCGTGGCCAGCGAGGCCGGTAGCCCGTAGGCGAGCAGCTCCCGGGCCGCGCGGCGGTACAGGCGGGGCAGCGGGGGAGGGGCGCTGAACCACATGATCATGGCCGAGGTCACGGCTCCGGCGAGCACGCCCAGGACGAGCGCTTCGCCTTCCAGCCCCGAGAGTGCGAGCCCCACACAGGCGGCTGCCCGCACGAAGGTGCCGATCACTTCCGCCTCGCTCAGCCTGCGGAAGGCCATCCTGCGTTGCAGGCTCGCGGTCGGCACGGTCCCCATCGCCGACACCACGCACAGAGGGGCCATCAGGCGCACGAAGAAGGCCGTTCGCGCGCCGAACACCGGCGTGACGATCACGCTGGCCGCCACGAGCGTCACCAGGGCCAGCCCGAACCCGGCCAGCAGCGCCAGCGCGGTGCCGCTCTGCAGGTGCTCCCGGCTGACGGTCTTGCGCTGGACGAGGGCGGCGCTCAGACCTCCGGAGACGATCAGATAGGCGACTTCCTGCGCGATCAGCGCGATTGCCACCCGCCCGAATTCGGCGGGCGCGATCAGGCGTGCCAGGATCAGCACCGAGCCGAGCTGGATCACCTCGGTGGCAGGACGGGCGATCGCCGACCAGCGCAGGCCGTGGGCCGCCGCCTCTCGCAGCTCCTCCGCGGACTTCGAGTCCGTCGCCGGGGCGTCGCTCGTGACGGTGCTCATCGGGATCCGGGGGCGGCCCGCCGGGCGCTCATCGCAGGGCCGCGGAGACCAGCGTGCGCTTGGCCGACACGATCCGCTCCGCCAGTGGGCGGCGCAGCTGGTCGGGGGTCGAGAGCACGAGCGTCCACGCCAGCGCCCGCGCCGTCGGCCAGCGGCGCAGCGAGGACACGAACAGCGTCCGCGCCTCCCGGGGGCGGTGCTGGTCGACGATCAGCCGGGCGATCTCGAGCAGGTCGTCCGCCTGCACGGCGCGGACCTGGTGGGGGCCGCGGACCACGCCGGCGTAGCGCCTGTGGACCGTGTAGACGCCTTCCCGCATCCGCAGTTCGTTCTGCGAGACCTGCTGGGGATGGACGCGGTAGCGAACGAGCAGCCGCGGGTCGTAGAAGAACACCGCCCCGGCCGCGAACGCCCGCAGCCAGAAGTCATAGTCCTCGCATGCCAGCGTCCCGTCGAACGGTCCCAGGCGCTCGTACAGCTCGCGCCTGACCAGCGGCGCGGAGGCGCACACGAAGTTCCTCCGATACAACCGCCTCGCCAGCTTCCGCGGCTCCAGCACGCCCGCCTCCGGGAAGCTCACCCGTGGCCCCTCGACCATGCCGAAGAAGCGGGACCCGGTCACGACGATGTCCACCTCGGGATGGGTCCGCACCGCTTCCAGCTGGCGCTCGAGCTTGTCCGCCTCCCAGATGTCGTCGGCGTCGCACTTCGCCACGAAGTCCCCCCGAGCCTCCGAGAACAGCCGGTTCATCGCCCCCACGTGTCCCTGGTTTCGCTGCCTTATGACGCGGATCTCGTTGCGGAACGGCAGCAGCTCCTCCTGCGTGGCGTCGGTCGACCCGTCGTCCACGACCACGACCTCGTTCGGGGGGCGGGTCTGGGACAGGATCCCGCGCAACGATTCTGCGATGTAGCGCTCGCCGTTGAAGACGGGCACCACCGCGCTGACCGTGGGGCCGCTCACGACGGCGCCCCCTGGCGGATGCCGAGCAGGTCGTCGAACCCGCGACTGAGCCTCACCAGCCGCTCCCCCGCCCGCTCGCGCACGCCGGCGGGCAGGCCGAGGATCGCGATCCACGCCAGCGCCCGGGTGCAGTCCGACGCGCCCAGTCCGCGGGCGTGGCCCAGGCTCTCGTGGAAGCCCTGGCGGGCCCGGGCCGTGTCGCCCTCGTCCACCTTCCGCCGCGCGATCCTGAACAGCAGGGGTGCGAGCGCGTCGTCCACCACCCGGCGGTCGCTCACGTCGGCTTCGTACCAGCGCCGGACCTGGCAGGTGCAGTCGTCCATCCAGCCCGTCTGCGCCGACAGGTTGGTCTCGTGCTGGCGATAGCGCAGCAGCGGCCGCTCGTCGTAGTAGAAGCGGGCACCGGCCCGCAGGCAGCGGAACCAGTACTCGTAGTCGTCGGCCCCGAACTTCTCCACGAACCCTCCCAGCGACTCGAACAGCGAGCGGCGGATGACCACCGAGGGGGCACACACGCAGTTGGCGGCGAACAGGGCGTTGCGGAACGAGTCGCTGTCGAGCAGGCCGCTGACAGGAGGCCGGGCGTGCTCGCTCTCGATGCGCCCGAACATCCTCGCGTGTCCGAACAGCACGTCCGCCTCGGGGTGGCGTCGGATCGCCTGCGTCTGCCACTCCAGCTTGCGCGGCTCCCAGATGTCGTCGGCCCCGCACATCGCCACGAAGTCGCCGCGGGCCTCCCGGAAGGCGGTGTTGAACGCGGCCGGGCAGCCCCCGTTGGCGCGCCTCACGACCCGGATGCGCCGTGCGTAGCGCTCGAGCTCGCGCGCGGTCCCGTCGGTCGAGCCGTCGTCCACCACCACCACCTCGTCGGGCGGGCGGGTCTGGCCGAGGATCGCATCCAGCGCCTCCCCGATCCACTCCTGCGCCTGATAGGCGGCTACGACGGCCGATATCGATGGTTCGGCTGCAGCCGCCATATCGCGCAATCAACGAGGGATCCGCGGCGCTTCTCGCATCCGGGGCGCCCACCGCAGGGCCGCGGGCGGATGCTTTCACGAGCCCCGGTTTCGGGAGCCGGCGGAAAAAGCTCGGGTGGCGGACCGTTGAGGAGGCATGGGTGTCTGCGACATGCACGGTGAGCGCGCACTGATCACCGGTGGCGCGGGTGCCGTGGGGTCGAACATCGCCGACCAGCTCGTCAGGGCCGGGGTGCAGGAGGTGGTGGTGCTCGACAACTTCGTCCGTGGGAGGCGTGAGAACCTCACCTGGGCGCTGGCCAACGGGCCGGTGCGGCTGGTCGAGGGGGACATCCGCGACCGCGAGCTGGTGCATGAGCTGACCCGCGGTATCGACGTGGTCTTCCACCAGGCGGCGCTGCGGATCACCCAGTGCGCCGCCGAACCCCGTGTCGCCCTCGAGGTGATGGTGGACGGCACCTACAACGTGATCGAGGCGGCCCTCGAGGCCGGCGTGCGGCGCGTCGTGGCGGCATCCTCGGCCTCGGTGTACGGGCTCGCGGAAGACTTCCCGACCACCGAGCTGCATCACCCCTACGCCAACGACACCCTGTACGGGGCGGCCAAGACCTTCAACGAGGGTCTCCTGCGCAGCTTCTACGCGATGCAGGAGCTCGACTACGTGGCGCTGCGCTACTTCAACGTGTACGGCCCCCGGATGGACATCCACGGCGTCTACACCGAGGTGCTCGTGCGCTGGATGGAGCGGATCGACGCCGGCGGCTCGCCGCTGATCCTCGGAGACGGCTCGCAGACGATGGACTTCGTCCACATGGAGGACGTCGCCCGCGCGAACCTGCTCGCGGCCACGATCGACGCCAACGACGTCGTGTTCAACGTGGCCAGCGGCGAGGAGACCAGCCTGCTGGAGCTCGCCCACCTGCTGATCGAGGTGATGGGCTCGAACGTGTCGGTCGAATACGGACCCGAGCGCAGCGTCAACAAGGTCCCCCGCCGGCTCGCCGACACCACCTGCGCCCGCGAGCTGCTGGGCTTCGAGGCCGAGATCGGCCTCGAGGAGGGCCTGCGGAGGCTCGTGGACTGGTGGCGGGGCGAGCGCGTCCAGCCACCCCCGGCGGCGCTCGCGGCCGCTCCCTGAGCGGCTGATCAGGCCTTCTCCGCCGCACTTTCCATAAGCGGCGCAAATAACAGGGCTGCTCGGCGTTCCTTGCGTAGTGGGAAGCCATGTGATCGATGAACCCACCCCGACGCCGGTCGGCGCACTCGGGGGCACCGCGGCGCTTCCTACGCGAGGCGCCGGGACGTTCGACGGTGCCTGCAGGGCGCTCGACGTCGTCGTCTCGGCCGCTCTGCTGGTCGTGCTGGCGCCCCTGCTGGCGCTGATCGCGCTGGTCATCAAGCTGGACTCACCCGGTCCGGCGATGTTCCGCCAGCGGCGTCTGGGGCACGAGCTCGAGCCCTTCACGGTGCACAAGTTCCGGACCATGGAACACGGTGCCACCGAAGAGCACCACCGGCGCTTCGTCACCGAGCTGATCAGCAGCGAGGTGTCCGGGGACGGGGATGGCGCCTCCGGGGAGGGCGGGTCTCAGTACAAGATGACCGAGGACACTCGGGTTACCCGCTGTGGGCGCCTGCTGCGCCGCTCGAGCCTCGACGAGCTGCCGCAGCTGTGGAACGTGCTGCGGGGCGAGATGTCGCTGGTCGGTCCGCGCCCGCCGATCCCCTACGAGGTCGAGCAGTACCCGCCGCACTGGTTCGCCCGCTTCGCCGTCAAACCTGGCCTGACGGGGCTGTGGCAGGTCAACGGGCGCTCGGACGTGAGTCTCGAGGAGATGGTCGCCCTCGACGTCGAGTACATCCGCCGGCGCTCCCTGTGGCTGAACCTGAAGATCCTCGTATGGACCGTCCCGGCGGTGCTCAGCACGCGGGGGGCGTGGTGATGGCGGCCCGGCCGTGGCGGAACGCCCGCCGGCTGCTGCCGGGCTGGGGCGCGCTGCTGGTGCTGCTCGTGCTGGCGCTCGCGCTCGCACTGTCGCCGGCGAGGACGGCCGCGGCGGGTGCCGAAGAAGACAACTGCGCCTCGACCGAAAACCCGATCGCGTGCGAGAACGCACTCCCCGGGGACAAACCGAGCAACTGGCAGGTCCAGGGGGTCGGGAACGCCGCTCTGCAGGGGTTCGCGACCTCGATGAGCGTCAACGTCGGCGAAACCGAGCACTTCAAGATCGACACCACGGCCTCCTCCTACAAAATCGAAATCCTGCGCCTGGGCTACTACGACGGCGACGGGGCGCGGGTGGTGGCCTCGGGCATCACCCCGATCGCCGTCCAGGACCAGCCGGAATGCCTCAAAGAACCCGCCACCGGCCTGATCGACTGCGGCAACTGGGGCATGTCGGCGGAATGGACGGTGCCGAGCAACGCGGTCTCGGGCGTCTACGTCGCGGAGCTGACCCCGAGCGGCTCGGGTGGCAAAAGCCAGATCATCTTCGTGGTCCGCAACGACGCCGGCCACGCCCCGATCCTCCTGCAGGTCTCCGACGCCACCTGGGAGGCATACAACGAATACGGGGGCAACAGCCTCTACACGTGCACCGTGGCCTGCCCCCCCGGGGAACCGAAAGAGTACAAGGGCGCCTACTCGGTCTCCTTCAACCGGCCCTTCAGCGGCGGACTCATCACCGACAACGGCGCCTCCTACCTGTGGTACGCCGAATACCAGATGATGTTGTGGCTCGAAGAGAACGGCTACAACGTCGCCTACACGACCGAGGAGGAAGTGGACCGCAACGGGGCGCTGCTGAAGAACCACAAGGTCTTCATGTCGAGCGGTCACGACGAGTACTGGTCGGCCGGGCAGCGGGCGAACGTCGAAGCGGCACGTGAAGCCGGTGTCAACCTCGCCTTCTTCAGCGGCAACGAGATCTTCTGGAAGACGCGCTGGGGACCGAGCATCGACGGGTCCAACACGGCCTACCGGACGCTCACGAGCTACAAGGAGACCCACTTCGAAGGCCCCGTCGACCCCAAGGACCCGCCCACCTGGACGGGCGCCTGGCGCGACCCCCGCAGCCCCAACGCCGACGGCGGCCGGCCCGAAAACGAACTCTCGGGGCAGCAGTTCGAGGTCAACGCCGGCACCTCCTCGATCGGCGTCCCCTCGCAGTACCGCAAACTGCGACTGTGGCGCAACACCTCGGTCGCGAACCTCAAATCGGGTCAGGAAGTCACGCTCGGGAAAAACACGCTCGGCTACGAGTGGGACGAAGACGTCGACAACGGCTTTCGCCCGTCGGGGGAGTACGAGCTGTCCTCCACCACCGTCAGCAGCCTGCAGAAATTCACCGACTACGGCAGCTCGCTGAACGAAAACGCAACCGGCACCCACCACCTGACGATGTACCGGGCGAAGAGCGGTGCGCTGGTGTTCGGGGCCGGCACCGTGCAGTGGTCCTGGGGCCTTGAAAACGTGAACGCCTGGGGCGAGTCGAGCACCGACCCCGAGCTGTACGCACCGAGCCTTGCGATGGAACAGTTCACCGTCAACCTGCTGGCGGAAATGGGCGTCCAGCCGGGATCCCTCGAATCGGGCCTGATCGCCGGGACCCAGTCGACCGACACGACTCCCCCCAGCTCGACGATCACCGCTCCGAAAGCCAACGAAACGCTGGCCGAGGGCAAATCGACGACGGTCACCGGGACCGCGACCGACTCCGGAGGGGGGGTGGTGGCCGGGGTCGAAGTCTCGACCGACAACGGCGCCAGCTGGCACCCGGCGACGCTCACGACCGCCGACGAACAGACGGTGAGCTGGACCTACACCTGGTCGCCCAACCACTGGCCCGGCACGACGATCAAATCCCGGGCGGTGGACGACAGCAACAACGTGGAGACGCCGTCGGCCGGCGTGTCGGTGAAAGTCGGCTGCCCGTGCTCGATCTGGGGCGCGGTGGCTCCCACGACGCCGGTGTCGAGCGACCCCAACTCGATCACCGTGGGCGTGAAGTTCACCGCCGAAGTGGGCGGGACCGTGACCGGGATCCGCTTCTACAAGGCGACCACGGACACCGGGACCCACGTGGGGAGCCTCTGGAGTGCGGGTGGCACGCTGCTGGCCTCGGCCACGTTCACCAACGAAACCTCCTCCGGCTGGCAGCAGGTGAACTTCTCGAAACCGGTGAGCGTCTCCGCCGGCACGACCTACGTCGCGGCCTACCTCGCGCCCGCCGGTCACTACGAGCAGTCGCCCAACTACTTCTACACGCCCGCGGGTGAAGGTGGGCAGATCCTCAACAGCCCGCCCCTGCACGCGGTCTCGGCGTCCTCCGAACCCGTCGGGGGGGCGTTCGGCTCGGCCAACGGGGTGTACACGTACGGCAGCGGCAGCGTGTTCCCCACCACCAGCGACGAAGGGGCCAACTACTGGGTGGACGTCCTTTTCGAACCCGAATCGCTCGTGGCTCCCGGCCAGGTGACGAAAGTCTCCGCGACGGCGGGGAGCGGGTCGGCGACGGTCAACTGGACCGCTCCCTCGACGGGCGGCACGCCGACCCAGTACACGATCACCCCGTACATCGGCAAAGCGGCCCAGACGACCACCACCGTCACCGCTCCGGCGACGAGCGCGACGGTGGGCGGGTTGACCTCGGGGACGAGCTACACGTTCACGGTCACGGCGTCCAACCCGACCGGCTCCGGGCCGGTCTCGGAAGCGTCCAACGCCGTCACCCCGACGAGCGCGACGGCCCCGGCGGCGCCGACCGAAGTGGTCGCCCTGGCCTCGAGCGGGTCGGCGTCGGTCAGCTGGAACGCACCGTCCAACGACGGCAGCCCGATCACCGAGTACACGATCACCCCGTACATCGGCTCGGCCGCCCAGACGGCGACGACCGTTTCCGGGACGCCCCCGGCGACGAGCGTCACCGTCAACGGCCTGACGAACGGGACCAGCTACACGTTCAAGGTCAGCGCGACCAACGAAATCGGCGAAGGGCCGCAGTCCACGGCCTCCAACTCGGTGACGCCGGCGGCGGTGCCTGACACGATCTTCGGCAGCTCCGCCCCCGCCACGATCGACTCGGGCGACCCCAACCCTGTCGAGCTCGGGGTGAAGTTCACCTCTGAAGTCGCCGGAACGGTGACCGGGGTCCGCTTCTACAAGGCGACCACCAACACGGGCACCCATATCGGGAGCCTGTGGAGCTCGACCGGGACGTTGCTGGCGTCGGCGACCTTCAGCAACGAAACCGCCTCCGGGTGGCAGCAGGTCAGCTTCTCCAAACCGGTCGCGATCGCGGCCAACACGACCTACGTCGCGGGCTACCTCGCCCCCGCCGGGCACTACTCCGACACGGCCTCCGGGCTCGCCGGCGCGATCTCCAACCCGCCCCTGACGGCGCTCTCCAACAGCACCAGCGCGAACGGGGTCTACGCCTACAGCAGCTCGAGCGTGTTCCCCTCGAACACCTACAAATCGAGCAACTACTGGGTCGACGTGGTCTTCGAACCGGAAACGGTGGCGGCCCCGGGTCAGGTGACCAAGGTCTCGGCGACGGCCGGGAACGGATCGGCGCTCGTGAGCTGGAGCGCCCCCACGAGCGGGGGTGCGCCGACGCAGTACACGGTCACCCCGTACGCCGGCAAAACCGCCCAGACGCCGGTCACGGTCACCGGCACTCCGCCGGCGACCAGCGTGACGGTCCCCGGGTTGACCTCTGGGACGAGCTACACCTTCACGGTGACGGCGTCCGACTCCGCCGGCTCGGGACCGCCCTCGGAAGCCTCCAACAGCGTGATCCCGACCAGCTCCACGGCCCCGGCCGCGCCGACGGAAGTCACCGCGGCCGCCGGGAGCGGGTCGGCGACGGTGAGCTGGACGGCACCGGCCAACGGCGGCAGCCCGATCACCAAGTACACGGTGACCCCATACGTGGGCTCGGCGGCCCAGACCCCCACCGTCGTGTCGGGGAACCCGCCGGCCACCAGCACCACGGTCAACGGTCTCGCGAACGGGACCGCCTACACGTTCGTGGTGAGCGCCACCAACGAAGTCGGCGAAGGTCCCCAGTCGAGCGCCTCCAGCGCGGTCACGCCCACCCTGGCCCCGGACACGCTGTTCGGCAGCGCCGCCCCGGCGACTCCCGACTCGGGCGACACGAACTCGGTCGAGCTGGGGATGAAGTTCTCCTCGGAAGTGTCCGGAGCGATCACCGGGGTGCGCTTCTACAAGGCCAGCACGAACACGGGTACCCACGTCGGGAGCCTGTGGACCTCGGGCGGCACCCTGCTCGCGTCGTCGACCTTCACGAACGAGACCTCCTCCGGCTGGCAGCAGGTGAGCTTCTCCAAACCGGTCCAGATCACGGCCAACACGACCTACGTGGTTGCCTACCTGGCGCCCAACGGGCACTACTCCGACACGGCCTCCGGGTTCACCAGCGCGATCACCAACCCGCCCCTGATAGGCCTGGCGAACAGCACCAGCGCCAACGGCGTCTACACCTACACCAACACGAGCGTGTTCCCCGGAAGCTCCTACAAATCCACCAACTACTGGGTGGACGTCCTGTTCGAACCGGAAACGGTGGTCGCGCCCGGCCAGGTGACGAAGGTGTCGGCGACGGCCGGGAAAGGGTCCGCGACGGTGAGCTGGAGCGCTCCCTCGAGCGGCGGCACGCCGACGCAGTACACGATCACCCCCTACATCGGCAGCGCCGCACAGGCCACGACGACCGTCACGGCCCCGGCGACGAACGCGACGGTGACCGGCCTGACCCCGGGGACGAGCTACACGTTCACGGTGACCGCGTCCGACTCGGTGGGCCCCGGGCCTGCCTCCGAAGCGTCCAACAGCGTCGTCCCGACCAGCTCCACGGCCCCGGCTGCACCGAGCGAAGTCACGGCGTCCGCAGGTAGCGGCTCGGCGTCGGTGAGCTGGACGGCCCCGTCGAACGGCGGCAGCCAGATCACCGGATACACGGTCACTCCGTACGTGGGCACGACGGCGCAGACCGCCACCGTCGTGTCCGGGACCCCGCCGGCGACGAGCACCACCGTCAGCGGCCTGACGAACGGGACCAGCTACACGTTCAAGGTGAGCGCCACCAACGAAATCGGGGAAGGGCCCCAGTCGACCGCCTCCAGCGCCGTGACCCCGACCGCCGCGCCGGACACGATCTTCGGCAACTCGACGCCGGCCACCGTCGACTCCGGCGACAGCAACTCGGTCGAGCTGGGCGTGAAGTTCAGCTCCGAAGTGTCCGGAGCGATCACCGGGGTGCGCTTCTACAAGGCGAGCACGAACACCGGCACCCACGTCGGGAGCCTGTGGAGCTCGACCGGGACGTTGCTGGCCTCGGCGACCTTCACCAACGAAACGTCGTCGGGCTGGCAGCAGGTGAGCTTCTCCAAAGCGGTGTCGATCACGGCCAACACGACCTACGTGGCGGGCTACCTGGCGCCCAACGGCCACTACTCGGACACCGCGTCCGGCTTCAGCAGCGCCATCACCAGCGCGCCCCTGACCGCGCTCGCGAACGGCACCAGCGCCAACGGCGTGTACGCCTACAGCAGCACCAGCGTGTTCCCCACCAACACCTACAAATCGACCAACTACTGGGTCGACGTGCTGTTCGAAGAACTATGAGACCAAACCGAATCCACCGCGGCGCCAAGGCGCCCTTCCTGGTCCTGCTCGCCGCGACGGCGATCGCGCTCGCCGCCTGCGGCGGCTCCTCGTCGTCGTCGAAGACCACGACGGTCGGCTACGCGCAGGCCGCTCCCCGTCACCTCAACGTTCGCAAGGCCAGGGAGCGTGCCCGGGCCGCCCGTCACGAAGTGGCCAGGGCCGTCGCCGTCCACCACCCGCGGTCCGGGACCGGGAGCGGTGAAATCAACGACGACAACCCCGGCCACGCGGACACCGGAGGGCACCTGTCGACGATCACCTTCCACCCCTGCCGGCTGGTCAGCTCCTCGCAGGCCGAGGCGATCGTGGGGGGCCCGGTCGGAAAGCCGGTGGAGGCTCCGCTCGGGCCCACGTGCATCTACCGCTCGCTGCGCGACGGTCACGTCGTCACGCTGACCGTCGAGGCAGCCTCCTTCACGCGGATCAAGCAGTACCTCCACGCCACCAGGAGCGCCGCGGTGGCGGGCCACACCGCCTACTGCGGGATCTACGGCCAGCCCACCACGTTCGTCCCCCTCGGCAAGGGGAGGGTGCTCGACGTGACGGCGCCGTGCTCGCTGGGGTTGCGCTTCGCGGCCACCGCGGTGCCGCGGCTGAGCACCTGAGCGGCCCGAGCGGCCCCCGCGGCCCCCGCCGCTACCCGGCGACGGCGATCCGGTCCAGCAGGCGGCGGGTGTAGAAGGCGCC